>NZ_CP045400.1:0-169237 GCF_009363675.1 Halomonas sp. THAF12
GGTGTAGCCACTGCCATGTAGAGCAACGGAGCGGATTGGAGCTTTCGTGGCTGATGTGACTGACCAAGCCTGGCTGGAGAGCGGCCCAAGTCGACAGTGGGTTATAGGGTTTTAAAGGGCTATAGGGTTTAGGCGGGGCTAAAACAGGGATAGGGATGGTAGAAAAACTCCTAAGCCCATGAGTGGAAAGGATAAGTGGCAAATCTTCTGTGCAACATCCCCACCGCTTGCTGTGCAGCATCCCCACCGCTTGCTGTGCAGCATTCCCACCTACAGCCGAAAGTTATTCAGGAGATACCCACAGGAAAGTCGAAATTGTCCACATTTTACGGGGTGATGGCGCCAACTGTGCAACATTCCCACCTATGGAAATGGCTGCACTTGGGATTGACAAGCGCTCGGTCGTCTGGGCTCTCCGCTTCTGTGCAGCATCCCCACCGAAAGAAACGGCCATTCAGTTGGTCAAAAAGTAACCTGTGCAACATCCCCACCGAAAGTGCCCGACTTCTGTGCAGCATTCCCACCTATGAAATAGCACTTACCCACAAGGTTGCCCACAGGAAATGTGGATACAGGCCCGGCTGAGTACCCATTTTATACCGTTAACATTTGGAGCGCGACCTTACAGGCCCGGGTCGACAGCTCGGAGACAGAACCATGGTCAGCTGTACCTCGACTGGGCCGGGCTTAGGTATGAGGGTAGGGGAGTCTTGGGTTAGCGCGTGAGCCTAGGAGAGGGTAGGGCTGTTGCCGGTGCTCATCGTGGTTTCATGGATGCCGTCAGCGATCGTTGGTTCTCCTGCGAGCTACCCGGCGTGGCCGGCAGCTGGCGCCCGAGATGGCCAACTGTGCAACATCCCCACCTACCGGCGCGGCCGGGAGAGCCGCCGCCCGGGGCAGCCAGCTGTGCAGCATTCCCACCTACCGACATAGCTGGATGTCTAGTGCTGATCGTCCTTTCGCAACCGATGGCAGCTATCGTGCTATTTGCAGCGGGTTTGCGATCGTCGCAGCCCCCTTCCCTTGCCAGGAGAGGGGCCGGGAGCCCGGGGCGGCCAACTGTGCAGCATCCCCACCTACCGACGCGGCCGGGAGCCGGTGCCGAGGGCGGCCAACTGTGCAACATCCCCACCTACCGACGCGGCCGGGAGCCGGTGCCCGAGGCAGCAGCTGTGCAGCGTTCCCACCTACCGACGCGGCCGGGAGCCGGTGCCCAGGGCGGCCTGCTGTGCAACATCCCCACCTACGCTAGGCCCGGCAGGCGGCGCCCAGGGCGGCCTGCTGTGCAGCATTCCCACCTACCGGCGCGGCCGGGAGCCGGTGCCCGAGGCAGCAGCTGTGCAGCATTCCCACCTACCGACGCGGCCGGGAGCCGGTGCCGAGGGCGGCCAACTGTGCAACATCCCCACCTACCGACGCGGCCGGGAGCCGGTGCCCGAGGCAGCAGCTGTGCAGCGTTCCCACCTACCGACGCGGCCGGGAGCCGGTGCCCGGGGCAGCAGCTGTGCAGCGTTCCCACCTACCAGCGCGGCCGGCAGCTGGCGCCCAGGGCGGCCTGCTGTGCAACATCCCCACCTACGCTAGGCCCGGCAGGCGGCGCCCAGGGCGGCCTGCTGTGCAACATCCCCACCTACCGACGCGGCCGGGAGCCGGTGCCCGGGGCAGCAGCTGTGCAGCGTTCCCACCTACCAGCGCGGCCGGCAGCTGGCGCCCAGGGCGGCCTGCTGTGCAACATCCCCACCTACGCTAGGCCCGGCAGGCGGCGCCCAGGGCGGCCTGCTGTGCAACATCCCCACCTACGCTAGGCCCGGCAGGCGGCGCCCAGGGCGGCCTGCTGTGCAGCGTTCCCACCGATCCGCCGCGGCCGGGAGCTGGCGCCCAGGGCGGCCTGCTGTGCAGCGTTCCCACCGATCCGCCGCGGCCGGGTGCTGGCGCCGAGGGCGGCCTGCTGTGCAACATCCCCACCTACCGACGCGGCCGGGAGCTGGCGCCCAGGGCGGCCTGCTGTGCAGCGTTCCCACCGATCCGCCGCGGCCGGGTGCTGGCGCCGAGGGCGGCCTGCTGTGCAACATCCCCACCTACCGACGCGGCCGGGTGCTGGCGCCGAGGGCGGCCTGCTGTGCAGCGTTCCCACCGATCCGCCGCGGCCGGGTGCTGGCGCCGAGGGCGGCCAACTGTGCAGCATCCCCACCGATCCGGTGCAGTCGGCAGCGGGTGCCCGGGGCAGCCAGCTGTGCAGTGTTCCCACCTACCGCCACGGCCGGGTGCTGACGCCGAGGGCGGCCAACTGTGCAGCATCCCCACCGATCGGTGGGGGCGGCAGCGGGTGCTCGAGGTGGCCAATGGCGCAGCGTTCCCACCTACGCTAGGCCCGGCAGGCGGCGCCCAGGGCGGCCTGCTGTGCAGCATTCCCACATACCGGCGCGGCCGGCTGCCTGCGCCGGGGCAGCCTACTGTGCAATGCCCTCACCTATCCTGGGGAGAGGAGGGATGACCAGCATCATGTAATAAAACTGGCCGCAGGTACTCCCTGCGGCCAGTTTATAAATGAGGGGTCTCAGTCAGGACTATTCTCTCTGTCCAGAGTCTTTTAGTGCCTTCCTGGTAGACAATACACCGTTCTTGTAGTTTGCCTTTTTGACAACCTTAACGAACTGTTTAGTAGGGTATATCTTATAAACTATATCAGCTAGTTTTTTTCCATCCTTAATTCGCTCGCTGTCATCGTAGCTTTCAATGACATTGTGCTGTTTTAGTGTTTCAAGCGCTGTCTTCATGGCTCTCACGTTAGTCGACATGGGCTCAGTGAGGCCCCGTGGGCTGCCTTTGAGGAACGAGACAAGGCGCGGCGTGTAGGGGTTGCTGGAAGAGGCTTGGCTCCAGTGGTGGCTCATCCTTTTATGAATATAGCGAGCCAATGGGCTCTTGATCGACATGGATGTTTTATAGTCGTACAGCCTGAAAGTATGGTTGTGGATGCTGTCTGTCACCAATGGGTTAAATTGCACATAACACTTGGTATCGCCTTCGCGAAGTTTGAGGTCTTTCCTTGTAGTTAACCCTACCATTGGAAAGAAACTGGACGAAATTACCGTCTCCCCATCTTCGGAAACCGTTTCAAGTTGTGCGCCCCGACACACAAGTATAGCCTCTTTTATTTCGCTCAGCTTGAATTCGTGATTGTTCTTTTTAAGCTCATTGCGAAGCTGGTAAAAAGTAAAGAGTACGCCGACCTTGCCATCAATCATTGCGATACCGCCGTTTACGGCGAGTTTCCTTAAAGCATCTTCTATGATTTCTTCACGCTCACCAGGATAAACAAGTTCCGGTTCCCCGGGGCGTGTTTCAATAAGGGCAGGGCGAACCTTTACTTTGATAACCCTTCCGCCCACCCGGCACTCTCTTTCTCTCGCAGCAGCTTGACGAATATCTGTAAAGCGACGGCGGCGGTCCAATGAGTATTTTGGCAAAGAGTCATAAATGTCGATGCTATTGCTGTAATCGTTATCACGAGTATCCAGCAGGCTGAATAGGTCGAGCTGGGGTGTCTTGCTCACCGCTATTGCCTGTATGTCTTTGTCATCGCCGCGTTTTTTCGACATTCTAAGCCCCTACAGCCTGCTGCTAAATGTAACCTGTTATTTCTCTTCAATGATCCAGGAATCAACGGTTTCTGAGCCGTACTGATCTTTCCATGCCTTCAGAGTCTTCTGGTTACCGCCTCGAGTTTCGACAACTTCGCCAGTCTCCGGGTTTTTGTAAACTTTTAGCTTCCGCTTCTTCCTTCTTTTGATGCTGGGAGACTCGGAAGTAGGCTCTGGAGCTAATGTGGAAATAACTTCGCCAGGAGACTTGTCATATTCATTCATCAAAGACTTCAGCTTATCAAGAAACTCCTTTTCCTGCTGGAACTGAGGAGACTCTTCTAAAGCCTGCAACTTTTTGCGGATCTCAGCGGCTTCCTGCTCAAGCTGGGAGTACCTGGAAAGCATGCTCATCGTGATTCCTTTGGGTATAGCAAGTGTGCAAAGCACATATTGGCGGTAGGGAAGGGTGGTGTCAATGGCGTTACCTCGATGAGGTCGCCCGGATTCGCACCCCCGAGCCACCCTTGGGAGGCGCTTGGAACGATGCTCTCTGGCAAAATCCGCAAGGGGATAACCCGTAGGGAAGCTCAGATTTTGAGTACAGCCTCCTAGTAAGCTGTGCGAATGAGTAAAAAACCCTTTAAAAGCATCCGTTTATGTTGAAAAAACACGGCAGTGAGTGACGCCAACAAACCACAAAAAATGTAGCTTGTGCTGGCTATCCCTGTCTCTACTTATTAAAATGATGATTTGAGGAAGTAGAGGCGGTGGCCACCTGAGCCAGGACCCGCGAGGAGTCTGACGTAATCAGAGAGGGGCGGACGCTTCGCCCGCCCTGGCGCTGGCTTCAGACCGGGAAGCCATGGTGGCTACCGTCAGGTAGCTCGACATCCAGACGGACTCGGCCGCCTACTGCCTCAACGTAGCGTTTGATCGAGCTCAGGCGAAGATCTTGCCCGCCCTTCTCCATGCCGGCGACAGTCGGTTGCCTGACGCCCATAGCGTCTGCCATCTGAGCCTGAGTCATCTCTACGAGACGGCGGACCTCCGAGAGTCGCAGTTCCAGCAGCATCTCGTCGGCTTTCGCTTTCGCAGCCGCAACGACTTCCGGTTTCTCGTTGGCCAGAAGCTGTTCCAGTTTGCGTGCCATCGTTTTCACCTCACTTCAGTGATTCCAGGTGCGCGGCGTATTCCCGATCAGCTATTGGAATCATCTCATCATAAAAGCGTTTCTCATTCCCACCCTTGTCCCCGGCGCAAAGCAGCAGGCCGGTTCGGTTGGGATCAAACGCGAAAAAGGCCCTGAAGGGCTTGCCCTGGCTCTGGATCCGCAACTCTTTCATGTTGGGATACCGGGAGCCGTTCACGGTGTCAGCATGCGGGCGTGACAACATCGGCCCCTTCTCCTGGAGTAACAGCATCGATGCCAGGACGTTCTCGCGATCAACGTCATCCAGCGAGTAATACCAGTCTTCAAATGTCTCGGTTTGTTCTATCGACCACATCGGCTACCTCTTTTTCTGTTTATAGGTTATATCCTATATAGGTCTTGGCCTATTGTAAAGCCCTTAATGGTCCCGGGCGCATCGATCCCGCTCGCCCACGCAGCAGCGGGGGCCTGTTCCGTCCAGAACCCTGCCGGCAACGGTGGGGCGCCTCTGCGTCTGGCCGCCATCAAGACTTCATTGCTTCAAATACTCATTTACTCATATGGGCAAATGAGCGCCTCACGGCACCTGTGGTGGCTTGGGCGGATCGCCAGGCCTGCCCGTCGCCTGCCAAAGCAGCCGCACTGCATACCAGTGGTCGCGGGCGGTGGTAGGCGCGAAGCCTTGGGCTCTGAAGTAGGCGTAGATGTGCGCCTTGCCGATCTGACGGGGATCGCAGCCGCACCAGGTCGCGAAGGCCTCCGCGCGCTTCACCTGCCGGCGCCTGGCAGCCTTGCCGCCCTTGCGGGCGTGGAGGTTGAGCCGGTGCCGGACCTCTGCCGGTAGCCTCATGCTGCCCTCCCGATGTAGGCCGTCATGATCGCCACGCGGCTGTGACCCAACTCCTTGGCGATCGCCAGGCGTGCCGCTCGATCCGCTTCCCGGCTGGCCTGGCCGCCCAGCATCGGCGGCTGGTGACCGGTGAGCTGCTGGCACCGCTCGGCGGCGTAGGCGGCCCGCAGCTCGTGAAGGCGCCCGATGCCCGCGGCTTGGAGCGCCTCTCGGGCATCGCGTAGGCCGCCCTCTCGCCATTCCCGCCAGTTCTGTTCCGGTGGAACAAGGCTCCGGGCCCCGCCTTGGGCATCGTCGGCCCTGGTCAGGGCCGCGACTTGCTGTTGTGTCGTGACAGGGACCGTGCGCTCCCGGCCGCCCTTGGTGCCGCTGGTGATCGTGACCTGGTCAGCCTGCTGGGCCTGCCTCAGTGCTGCTCGAGCGTCGATCAGTGAGGCCTCTTTGCTGCGCAGGCCCAACTCCCGGGCCAGCTCCACCACCGCGGCGCCGCGTTCATTCCCGCTGGTGCGCAGGGTGTCGGCGACGGTGGCCACGGTGCCGCGCTCGACGCCCTGGGGCGCTTCCTGCCGCACATTCGAGCGCTTCTCGATGCCGCAGTCCTTGGTGGGGCTGACGCTCTGCCACCGTCCCTGGCTGGCCAGCCGCATGACGCTATTCACCGCCGACACGAGGTTCTGCCCGTAGCTGGCCGACAGCTCGCCAGCGGCGACGCGCTCGGCGATACCTTGGCCATAGGCGGCCACGTGCTGCGCTGTGACGTGTTCCATGCGCCGGATGCCCTCTTGCCTGGCATAGGCGGCGAACGCCTGCCAGCGGTCGCCCAGCGCCGCCGCAGACGCATACGAGGCGACGCCCTCCCGGGCCGCGCGGTTGGCGGCGAAGGTCCCCGCCTTGGCGAGATCCCGTGTTCGCAAGCCGAAGTTGTTGGCCTTGGCCATGCCCTCCTCCTGTTCCTGGTGCTCCTGGTCGACCCCATCCCCCGCCGTTGGCGGTAAGTGATTCGCTGCGTTGAGGCACGCGCAAGCCTTGGGGTAGCCGCTTGTTTCACGCCGGCGGCAGATCGGCGGACTGGTATCGCGTGTGTGGTGACGGGATCTCATCGGGTGCTATGGCGCGGGGGATGCGCGCGCCGGCAGCGTCAGGCGCTGCCAGCTCCGGCGTAGGCCAAGGGCCCGGCCCTTGCGAAGGGCCGCCCGAGATCGTCGTCACGTCGCCGTGTCCTGCTGGCACAGGGACGGCGTTTCAGGTCATGCGGCGTTGCGCCGCTGGTATTCATGGGGAAGTCAGTTCGCCGGTTTTCGTCCGGCGAGCGTGAAGCCGAGAGGCCCGTGAATAGCGGGCTCCCGGGGTGGTAGGCCCATGCGTCTCTGTGCTGACGCGACAGAGACGCATGGGCAGGACGGCGGCGCCCTTGGCTGGGCGGCGTGCGGGTCGCGAAGAGCGCCCGGGCGTCGGCGGTGAATTGCCTGTGACGCGCCCGGAAGCACTCCAGCGAACACGCACACCACGCCAGCGGCGGAGCGGGCCGTCTTGGATCACGGCCGCGATGGGCCGGGGAGGTCATCCAGCAGCGGGCAGGGCCCACGACTGGAGGAGGTCATTCGCCTGGCAGGGCGAAGCGTGCGGCATGGCCGCAGGGGATCATCCGCCTTGGGGATGGCGGCGGGGAGGCTCGAGGTCGGGTTCAGATGCGACAGGGTGCCGTTGAGAGGGCGCACCTTGGGCATAGTGCCGACGCAGGCAGGCGCGAGCGAAGGCGGTTCAGGTCATCCGCCGGAAGCGGAGCAGGGCACGAAGCCCGGTTCAGCAGGGCACGAGGGCCGAGGAGAAAATGCTGTGCGGAGTTTCGGGGCCAGCTACCCCGTCGCCCGTGGGCGAGACTGCATAGTCCGAATTGGTAACGAGGCCGGCATCCCCGGTCGCCATCGGCGACATCAGCATGGTCAGGCTATCGCGGTCTCGAGGCGCTGTGAAGTCCACCGTGAACGGATTATCCGGGCCCGGCCGTGCCGTCGCCGGATGAGCCGGCGCCGGCTTATCCCCCACAAGCAAGTATTGAGGGGTAGCAAGGGTTGAAAGGGCAGGAAGCATTGATGAATAGCAATGCGAGCGCCTCGTCTCGCGCCCCTGTGGCTGCGTGAGCGCCGATAAGGGGATGGGGTAGGCCAATGGTCGGTTTGAGAGGTGCGCAGCTCATAGCGCCTTGTGCGGCGCCTTTGGGGCGAATCGGCAATGTCATTGCCCATGAAGACCCACGAGCACCCACCCCTGTAACGATGGTTCCGAAGGCACCAACAGCGGTAGTAGACTGATTCGAGTCGGGTTCTTGGCGCTGGCACGCCGGAGCCCGAAAGCGAAAGACCCCCGGTGCTGGCAACACCGAGGGTCTGGAGTGGGGCTGAGAAGCCCGCATGTCTCGCAACGCGGCGCCCTGAGGGAGGGCAGCTCGCCGCGTTGGATTCCCCGCCTTGGCTGGTGGGGCATATCAACAACGTGATCGCTTTGAGGGCCGTTCAGCCGTCTAGCCATCACCACGATGCCGCTTGTGCGTCACCGCTTCGTCCATGATAGCGGCGGCAGCCGGGCGGCTCAACGATTTGAGGAGCCAACGGCAATGGAGGCCGTGAGCCATTTCGCCGAAACGCTGCCGGCGCGCCCACGCTGCGCGAACGATCCGGCCGTCGACAACCGGATCCGCATCCGGAGCAAAGCGCTGGGCTATCGCCTTATCGAGCCCAACACCGCCGGCATGGTCCGGTGGCTGATGTTCGATGTCGACCGCCCCGAGGCCGTGCTGGACTGGGAAGACCGCCGCGTGCCGGCGCCCACCCTGACCTGCCAGAACCCCGAGAACGGCCATGCGCACCTGCTGTATGCCCTGACCGTCCCCGTGGCGCGCACCAATGCCGCCCGGCTGGGACCGCTGCGCTATGCCGAGACCGTCGAGCGCAGCCTGAGAGCCGCGCTACAGGCTGACCGCGGCTATGCCCGCACCCTGGTCAAGAATCCGCTTCACGCCCATTGGCGCGTCCACCAGTGGGCCGATGCCTACGCCCTGGGCGAGCTGGCCGACGAGCTGACGCTGATCCCCTTCGAGAAGGCCGCGAATGACGAGATCGCCGGTCTGGGGCGCAACTGCGAGACCTTCGAGCGGCTGAGGCATCACGCCTACCGGGCCGTGCGCGACTTCTGGGGGCCGGGCGGCGAAGAGCGCTTCAAGGCGCACCTGGTCGAGGTGGCCGGCGACATCCAGGGCGCATTCACGACGCCGCTGCCGGCCAAGGAAGTCGAAGGCATCGCCCGGAGCGTGGCCAAGTGGACGTGGAAGCGGTTCAGCCCGGAGACCTTCAGGGACTTCGTGGAGCGCACGCACACACCCGAGATTCAAGCCAAGCGGGGCCGCAAGGGTGGCAAGGCCAAGGGTGCCAAGCGTCGTGAGGAGCTGATGCCGCGCGTGCTCGAGCTCGTCGGCCAGGGCAAGTCGCAGCGGGAAGTGGCCAACCTGGTTGGAGTGCCTCAGAAGACGGTGAGTCGCTGGTTGAAGCGGTCAGGCTGACAGGGTGAGTCAATAGCCTATATCAGATAGGGCACCCGTAGGGTGGGGGTTGGGCTGGTAGAAGCACTGGACCTAGAGGGTGTAGGGCACCAAGCGCGCCCCTTCGGAATGCAGCAAAATGAACCGAAATGCCACAGATTGCGGCGCGGGCGAATGGCAGGATGTGCGGCGTACCCCTACGCCACGAGTGGCTGTCGGTGCGCCGCGGGTGTCCTGCTCTGCGAGGCTGGCACGCTCCGCGCGTTGTGACGTGAACGTGCCGCCAGACGTGATCGTGAAGTGCGCCCTGATGTCGGCCTGCCACCCCGGACAGGGTATGCCGACGTGCGTACACCTGCTGCCGTCAGGTGCGCGGGACGTCGGCGCCCGATACCGGATTCCGGCAGGGTCGGAAATAAATCCGAGGGTCCCCCCACCATTCTGCAGAACGCCCAGAGTGAGTTACGGGGCTTCAGTCTGGCTCGCTGATCGACCATAGGGCTCTTCAGCTGGCGACAGACCGCCCGTAGTGGCGTCCTACCCTCTGCCTGAAAGGCCATAGGGCCTTCCCCTCCTGGTGCAGAACCGCCGTAGTGCCTGCCTCCCGCCGTGCTGCCCATCCGTAGGGGGTCACAGCCGATGTGATCCCTGGTCGCTGGTTGGAAACCACCAATTTTTTCGCTGCCGAGCCGCAAACACACCGTGTTGGACCCCTTATAGAGATGCGAGGGCGGCGGACATGCCGGCCCTCTGGATCTCGACCACGACACGGAGGGCCATCATGGCAGCTCGCACGAAGACCACCCGCAACAACGCCGTCATCCGCGCGACGAAGCTCAACCGCCACAAGCTGGGGGGCAGTGCCGCTCATACCTGGCGCACGATGTCGGTACCACACGCCGACCCGGAGCGGACGCACCTCAACGAAGACTGGCGGCCGGCGTCGGGCCCTGACCAGCTGCGTGCCGCGATCCGTGGGCGCCTGGCCTTCGCCGACAACGTGGCCGCTGACTCGGTGCGGGCCATCGAATACGTGGTGACGGGCCCTCATGAGGTGTTCGCCGAGCAGGGAGGCCCCGTGGAGTGGAGACGCTACTTCAGCGACGCCCTAGCCTTCCTGGAGGCTCGCCACGGTGCCGAGAACATCGTCGGGGTGAACGTCCAGCTCGATGAGCGCACGCCCCACCTGGTGGTCTACGCGGTGCCACTGGTGGACTACCCGGCGACCACGCGCACGCGCAACGTCATCCTGGGGAAGCAAGGTGGCGAGTGGGTCCGGGGCCCGAAGACCTTCGACGTGCCGGCTCGCACGGCGTTGAGCGCGACGCACTTCATGGGCCGCCGTGACCAGCTTCGCGAGCTCCAGACGAGGTTCGCCGAGGAGGTGGCCACCCCGCATGGTTTGCGCCGGGGACTTCGCCACTCCGCGGCGACACATGTCACCACCAAGGCGTATCACCAAGCGTTGGCCCGTGGCCTGGCCGAGAACCTGAGCCTGTCGCCTGACGACCTGACCCGCCAGGGGCTGCTGTGGGGCCGTGAGAGCCCCGAAGAGCACGCCGCCCGGGTGACGAACTTCGTGGTTGAGCACTACGCACCTACGGTGGCCAGGGCGGCGACGGCCGACCTTGATCGCCGCCGCGCGGACGAGATGGAAGAGACAGCTCGGCGCACGGAGGCCGCCCTGGAGAAGGAGCGTGAAGCCCACCGGCAGACTCGGGAGCGCCTGACGGCTCTGGCAGGCGGCTTGTCCGCGGAGGAAGTCGCCAAGATCGAGGGGTTCGCCCGGAAGTGCCGCCGGCAACGTCGTGAGGCCGAAGAGGCTCGCAAGCGTGAGGAGGCCCAACGGCAGGAAGCGGAGCGCAAGGAGCGTCAGCGCCTCGAGGACGAGCGAGCTGCCCGGCTGCTTCGCCTGACCCCCGAGGCCCTGGCCCGGCTGGAGAGCGGCGAGCGCGTGCGTGCGTGGCGCTTGGCAGTGAAGCGCGATGACCTGGAGGCGACGCTGGGCGCCTGGGCAGAGAGCGGCCTGTTCGAGGTGGACGGCACCCTGACGCCGAAGGGGCGCGCCCTGATCGAGGGGGAGGCTCCCAAGGCGCCGGAGAGTGGCCCTGCCCGCGAGGCGACCCCGGCGAAGCCCTGGCCGGGCATGTCGTCACGCTCGCCGTTCGAGCGCTGAGCGAAGGAACTTCCCTTCCTTTCTTTTTGTCCATACAATTAAATCCATGATCATCGACTTCGATCCCAACAAGAGCGCCAGGAACGAGCGCGAGAGAGGCCTCCCCTTCACGGAGGTCGAGCGCTTCGACTGGGAAGGGGCGGTGTTCTCGGAAGACAACCGTTTCGAGTACCCGGAGCGTCGCTTCATCGCCATGGGGAAGATCGGTCAGCGCGTCCATGTAGTGTGTTTCACGCCGATCGAGGACGGGATCCGAGTCATCAGCCTGAGGAAGGCCAACCCACGGGAGGTACGCCGCTATGAAAACGCGACTCACGGATAAGGACGGCGAGGTCCGCGAGCTCACCGACGCCGACGTGAAGCGTATGCGTCCCATGTCGGAGGTTCTGCCCGCCAACCTTCAGCGCACCATCGGCCAGCGTGGCAAGCAGCACGCGCCGACGAAGGTGAAGACCTCGATTCGCCTCTCCCAAGAGGTGATCGAGCACTTCAAGGAGGAAGGCGAAGGCTGGCAACGCCGCATCGACCAGGCCTTGAAGCAGTACATTCGCGAGCATGGCCACGGGCACGGCTGACCTTTCAGCTCAGCCCCGAACCTGCGAGGAAGCCGCCCATCGAGGCGGCTTTCTTTTTTGCGTTAAAGCGTTATTTCGTTATTGCGTTATACTGTCAGGGACATCCCATCGGGTGGCGCTTTCCTGACATAGAGCGGCCCCACTCGTAACGCTTTGACGAATTAACGCAATAACGCAAGGAGGGACAGACGCCATGGGCTACATCATCGGCGTGGTGAGCCAGAAGGGCGGGGTGGGCAAGTCCACTGTGGCCCGGGCCATTGCCACGACCTACGCCGCCGCCGACTGGAACGTGAAGATCGGCGACCTCGACATCAACCAGTCCACCAGCTTCACCTGGCTTCAGCGCCGGTTGGGCCGAGGTGTTGAGCCCGTGGTGGCCGTCGAGACATTCGGCACCGTGGGGCAGGCCCTGAAAATTGCCGACGCCTATGACCTCATGGTGTTGGACGGTGCCCCGCACGCGACGCGAGCGACCGCCGAGATCGGACAGAAATCGCACCTGTTGGTGTTGCCGTCGGGCCTGTCCCTGGATGACCTAGAGCCCACGGTGATCCTGGCCAACACCCTGGTCAGCGAGCACGGCGTGCCGGTGGAGCGCATCGCCATTGCGCTGAGCCGAGTCGGCGACAGCCCTCGCGAGCTCGAGGAGGCCCGCGCCTACCTGGAGGCGACTCCCTACCACGTGCTCGACTCGCAGATACCGGAGAAGACCGCCCTTCGTCGTGCACAGGACGGCGGCCTGTCCGTGGTGGAGACCCCGTACAAGGGGCCGCGTGAGCAGGCGGATCGCCTGATTCAGGCCATCATCGACCGCCTAGAATCTGTGACGAATTAACGAAATAACGCTTTAACGCAAGGAGTCGCCGACATGGCCGCACCCAGCAAGAAGCCTGGCAGCAAGGGGCTTCCCCCGCAGCCGACGCAGACCGCCCACGTGGTGGGCAACCACACCAGTAAGCCTGAGGCCGGCGCCACGGTGCCCTGTAACTTCCGGGTAGATCCCGAGTTCAAGAAGCGCCTGAAGACGTTCGCTGCGACACACGACATGAGCATGGTTGAGGTGTTCGAGACGGCCGTGAACGAGTACATGGAGCGCAAGGGCGGGGCCTGAAGTGTGCCGAATCGCTCGTTTTCAAAAAATCACAAAATCACGTTTTGACGATTTCACAAAATCGCGCTATGGTGAAGCCATGACAACAGCACGGCGAGACGCCCACCCCATGACACTGAAGAAGCCGGTTACCGAGCGCGCCCTGATGGCCAGGCTGAATCGCCGGCTGAAGAAGGACGGAAGGAAGGTCCATAAGACACCGCCGAGTGCTCAGCAAGAGCTTGGCACCTGGCATGTCGTCAATATGGAGCAAGGCACGATCGCCGATCACGGCATCGAGGACCTGGAGAAGTTTGCAAGAGAGGAAGGAGTCTTGAAGCCGTTCGAAGCCCTAGAGGGCTGAACGAAAAAGGCCCCGCGACGGGTGGAGCCGTCCGGAGCCATGACACCGCGCCAAACCTTGGGAGGAAGCGCAATGCATGTACATGATAAGCCCCGCCGTGTGCGCGTGGGAACCCTGACCCGCCGACAGCTGGCCGCCCTGGTCGAGGTCCTGACCCCGTACAGCGCCGAGCCCGTCACCGCCCCCGTCATGGAGCTGGCCACCAGGCTGGCCCGCGTCGAGACCGCCAACGCCAGCATGGAGGCCGCCCAATGAAACGCCTGTCACGTGAAGCCCAGGAACGCCTCGACGACGCCTATGACGCTCTGCGGCTTGAGTTGGCCGGCGGGCCGACGGCCGAGCAGACGCTGAAGCGCCGGGAATCCACTGAAACTCGCATCCAGAGGGCGGCCTGATGAAAACCACGATCATATTCGACAGCAGCCTGATCGCGGATCCTGAGCAGCGCGCGAGCGTCGAGGAGTCGCCGGGGTTCGAGCTGGCCAACCTGCTTCGCACACTGGCTGATGAATGCGACCGCAAGGCAGGACTGCCCATGTCTCGGGCGTTGCGGCTCGACAGCGGCCCCATTGTCGGCGAGGTGGCCACGGAGCAGGCGTGGGGCGACCAGGACGAACTGGTGTTCCTGACCACGCAGGACGTCATCGCCAAGACAGGCCTGCCCAGCACTACGCTTCAGCGCCGCCGCGAGAACGACCCGACTTTCCCCAAGCCGGTCGTGCTGAGCCGGGCCGCCGGTCGGGCTCGCATGATTCGCTGGGTCGAAGCCGAGGTAGAGGCCTGGATGCGGCAGCAGGCGATGTGTCGCCTGGAGGCAGCGGAGGACATCGAGGCATGATTCCCCTGATTGAGCTGCTGAGTGTGGTTACCGTGCTGGCCCTGGTGACGCCGGGGCTGGTGGAGTTCGACAAACGAGTCATGGAGCGCCGTCATGCGTCTTGAGCAATTGGGCAACGATGATCAGCTGATCGTCTGCGAATCCGAGAGGGACGCCAACCGTGCGGCTCTGCTGCTG
Source organism: Halomonas sp. THAF12 (assembly GCF_009363675.1). NCBI lineage: Bacteria > Pseudomonadati > Pseudomonadota > Gammaproteobacteria > Oceanospirillales > Halomonadaceae > Halomonas > Halomonas sp. THAF12. The sequence goes on from NZ_CP045400.1 coordinate 14,346, forward strand.
GAGGCCGTCATCACCCGCGACGGGGTGGACCGGCTCCACGCCCATGACCGGGCCGCGATCGAGGCGGCCCACGGCATCCTGTCCGGCTTGGTGGAGCGTCTCGAGGAGCGTCAGGAGTTGTGGGACGAAGAACTGGCGTCCCGCTGGAATCTGGCGGAGCAGGCCGGCGTGGTGAAAGCGTCCAGCAAGGTCAGGGCCGGCAACCGGCCTGCCTATGAGGCCAACTACGTGCTGGGCACCACCTCCGTTCTGTTTCGCCGGCCGGGCGATGACGACATGCTGCCGTACGACTGCTACCCCATGGAAATGGCGTCCAGCGTGCTGCCGCTCGTCGAGCGCATGGCCCTGAACCCGAAGCTGACGCCGAAGGCGAGCGGTGCCGAGGAGGTGGGGGCATGACCACGATGAAGGCTGAGCGTCTGCCCGTCGCGCCTCTGGAGGCCTACCGCCAAAGGGCGGAATCCCGCCCCCTGCGCTCCAAGCGAGCGCTGCGGGACATGCTGCGAGCCGCGGATAGCATTCGAGCCGCGGGATTTCGCCAGACAGAGGGGAAGGGCCGATGACAATGATCGAGCAACGCCACTTCGACGAAGCCGAGCGCATGCTGGCTGATGGTCGGGGCAGACACAGCGAGGCGTTCCATGAGGGCCGGTGCTATGCCCTGGCCTGGTGCCTTGCGGGCAAGCCCACACCGACGCCGGAGCGCAACCGGGAGACGGCCTGTCGCTATGAGCGTGGCACGGCCGAGTGCGACGCCTGGAACAGCGGCTGGCACGCCGGCCACCGGCTGGCCGTCAATCTGCGCATCGTGGCGACACCTGGCGTGATCCACGAGTTCCCGCTCGAGCAGGGCGGGTCGGTAGTTGTCAGGGAGCCCGAGCTGGGCGCCTACACTTGGGAGATAGTCGACGAGGCCGGCGAGATACTGCGCGAGGCCGGCGGCTATCCGTCGCTGGCGACAGTGCTGCGTGACGCCCTGGGAGAGGTGATGGCGCCGCGGCCATCGCCGGAGCCAGCCCTCGCTGCCGACGATGAGCGGCTGGCCGCCGAGTTCGGGCGTTATGGTCCCACAGAGGCAACCTGCGCCTGGCTGCCCCGGGAGGCTGCCGAGTTCGTGGCCCTGGTGAAGACGGGGCGTGTCGCGGATCCACAGAAAGCGGCCCTGGCATGGCTGATGATGCGCCATGACGAGGTGCTGCTGTCGGACGATCCAGAGCGCAGCGAGTCGCCGGTGATCGTCAGTCGCCATATCGGCGAGCTATGCGACGCCGGCGCCGAGGCGGTGATCGACGTGGAAGAGGCGCAGGCCCGTGCCCTGATGTTCCGCGCGAACATCGAGAACGACTGAGCGGTGAAGCGGAGGAGAATCCGATGCGTGCTGATTGTCGAGCCAGGTGGGACGTTGATGCTGATGCCGGCGAGGTCGGGGCCTGGTACGGAGATCATGGCGCCGAGCTGTCCATGATGCCGATGGAGCTGGTCGAGCAGGTGGCGCACACGGTCCCCGGGGGCTCGGCCATCGAGGGTCACGCCCTGGTCGCGGAGCTGGCCGACTGCCTGTCCGGCCAACTGAATGCTCTGGCGCCTGGTGTCGTTCGAGCAGAATTGTCTGCCGCTGACAGGTGGTCGCCGAGCGAGCTGGATGACGATCACGCGAATCGTGCCCGCCTGACGTGGCTGGCATGTCAGGAGTTTCGCGACCTGTGGGATGACGCGGCGGGCTGTGCCGAGACCGGCGAGGAACCACCCAAGGACAACGACGCGATGGAGCGCGCCATGCCGACGATGAAGACCAGCCCACAGCTGGATCGGGATCTGTTGCGTGATGCCCATACCGACCTCGAGGCGGTGCGCGACATGCTCCGCGAGGGCGATAACGAGAATGCGCGGCGCGCCGTAGGCAGCCTGCTGGGCCGGATCGAGGCGCGTCAGTCGGATTGGCACAACCAGCGGCTGGGGGATTGGCAGTATCGGTATGACCAGGAGCTCGAGGCGATCCACGTCGAGAGTGCCGACGGCTACCGGGTCCGGTACCAGTTCGACGATGAGTGGTTGTGGTTCCAGTGCCCGGGACAGGACGACATGCTCCAGCGCAGCTGTCATGAGATGCGTGAGCCTGTCGAGGTGCTGAATAGGGCGGAGGAATTGCGCCAGGAGCATCTCCAGGAGGAGGCAGCCCACCGGCGCCTGTCCGGCGAGTAGCCAGGAAATGAGAAGGGGGAGCCGCCGAAGCGACTCCCCCATCCCACCAAGGGTGCCCCTTCACCAAGGAGCATCCTCACGATACCCCGCGCCCAAGGCCTAGTCGGGCGTGTTTTCCCACCATGAACGAAGAGAGGGCAGGCGCCGCAGCGTCTGCCCTCTTTGCTTCCAAGGATGAAACGCCCACCCGGCGACGTGAGGAAGGAGAGACCTCCCGGATGGGCAGATTCACGATAGCGAGCCTCCCCGACTCGCCGAACGCCACTTTTCCGACTGTGCGCTCGAAATTTCACGCTGCCGGGGTGGTGGAAGTGGTAAGCTAATCAAGTGATCGGTTGATAGCGCCACATTTAAAGGGTTATTCACGAATGTGTTCACACTTCTCCCAAGAGCGTGAACACCATTGGCGCCGCCTCACCCATGGCCTCCATCGGCCGCCCCAGAGCCACCACGACAACGAGGGCATCATGCGAACCAGCCAAAGCCCGCGCCTCACTCCGCGTCGCGTCGAGACCCTTCCCGCCAAGGATCGCCCCTACCGCGTGCCCGACACCGGCGCGCCGGCCCCGGGCCTGATGCTGGTGATCTACCCCAGTGGCCACCGTGCGTGGCTGTCGCGGCTGACGATCGCTGCCGGCCACCTGCCGCCGGCGGTACCCGGTGAGCCATTGCGCCGCCGCCCTGGTCGTCGCGTCGACGTCCAGATAGGCGCCTGGCCGGCATGGAACCTCGACGCCGCCCGGGAGCGTCATCGTGAGCATGTCGCCGCGGCCGCGCGTGGCCACGACCCCCGCCACTTGATGGCCGCCAGTGAGGTGGTCCCACTGTTCGGCGAGCTGATGCGCCGCTGGCTGGCTCACCTGGAGCGCATGGACGAGCTGGCCACGTCGACTCAGGCCGCCCATCGCCAGCGCTGGCAGGCCTACCTGTCGCGCCTCGACGGCGTGCCGGTCGACCAGCTGACGCGACAGCATATCGCCCCGGAGCTGACCCGCGCCGCCGAGCGCTCGGCGGTACAGGCCCGCGCCACGCTGTCGACGCTGCGCAGCGCCCTAGAGTGGGGGCACGGCCAGGGCTGGGTTGCCGAAAACCCGGCCAGCGGCATGCGGCCGGCCACCTATGGCGGCAAGCCAGGCCGGGCACGTGACGTGGCGTTGAGCCTCGAGGAGCTGCGCGAGGTGTGGGTCGCCCTGGACGCCGGGCGTCTGTCGACGGCCACCGTCGACGCCATTCGGCTGCTGATCCTGACCGGGGCACGCCGCGCCGAGGTCGCCGGCATGGCCGTCGAGGAGCTGGATCTCGACCGGGGAGAGTGGCGGCTGCCGGCTGAGCGCACGAAGACGAAGGAGGGAAGGGTGGTCTACTTGTGCGAGGAGGCGGTGGCGCTGCTGCGCGCCCGGCTGGCCGCCATCGGCGCCGCCTCAGGGCCGGTATTCCGTGCCGGGACCGGCGACAAGGCGTTGACGCCGGCGAGCCTGAGCCGTGCCGTCCAGCGTCTTCAGCGGCAGCCGGACCGACAGGGCAAGGGCGGGGGCGCGCTGGCCACTCTCGGCCAAGCCAAGCCGTTCACCGTCCACGACCTGCGCCGCACCTGCGCGACGCTATGGGGCGAGCATCTGGCCGCGCCGCCGCATGTCATCGAGCGCCTGCTGGGCCATGCCCCGGCCAACGCCCTGGAGGCCGTCTATCAGCGGCAGCGGTATCACGACGAGCAACGCGCCCTGGTTGCCCGCTGGGGCGCTCTGGTGCGCGACCACGTGGCCAGCGATCCCGGCGCCGCGGTGGTGCCGTTCCGGCGCGACGCCACTGCCTGATCCCACCTGTCACACCGCAATACCGAGAGCCGCCCATCGAGGCGGCTTTTTTGTGCGCACGAACCCGGAAAAACGGCCGAATCGACCATGAGGCAGCCAGGTAACGTCTAGGCGTGCTCTAGAGACAAGCCGAGCACATCGAGAGGGCAAAGGAAGGGCCGGAGTGCGTCAACACGTCCGGCCCGGGTGTTCCTCAACTGAGAGCCGGCACGCCCTGCCAGGCGTGTCACCGACGAAAGCCGGCGAGATAGCGAACCATCCCGGGCCAGGCGCTGAGCCTAGCCGCAACAGGATACCAGCGCTGTCGTCGCCGGCACAGCCGGAGACGGAACCTATGCAGAATGCAGCATCGCAGATCACCCCCGAGTACCTGCCGGACGGCGACGCGGCCCGCCTGATTGGCGTCTCGGCCGCCACCCTCAGGAACTCCCGTTCGCGCGGGACGTTGCTGGGCCATGAAGCGCCGCAGTGGGTAAAGCTGGGTCGCAAGGTGCGCTATCGCCGCCGCGACCTGCTGGAGTGGGTCGAGCATAACGCGGTCGAGTGCCGCGCCGCCCAGAGCTAGGGGGTGCGTCATGACCGTTTCAATGGATCGAGTCCTGTCCGCTGCCGAACAGGACGACGCCCGCGTGCGCCCGCCGCTGAAGATCGAGATGGCCTTGGGTTTGCTGCTCGAGGCGTACCACGAGCAGCGCTATGTGTGCGCCCTGGACGCGCTGCGTGACCACGGAGACACCTGCTGGCACAGCTCGGTCGCCGAGCTGCGTGAGAAGGGCCTGGAGTTCGTCCAGCGCGATCACCCGCATGTGCATCGCCACGGCGGCCGAGCGCTGTATCAGGACTATCGCCTGGCGGCGGGGAGCGTCGAAAAGGCCGAGATCATGCTGGCGATCTACCGGGCGGGACGCCGCGGAATCAGCCGGGCTGACGTTGAGGACGCGTGCGCCTGAATCAGGGAAGTGGCTGCCTGCCGGCGATTTTTTCGCTGGGTTCGCCCGGGCAGCCCAATCGCGACGTCGAAATGTGTCACAATGGTGAGAGTCGGGCCGGGAGAGGCCCTAGAAAAGCGAAACCCCGGAATCCTCTGAGCTTTGGCGGGCGACGAGGAAACCGGGGCTACAGACGCCGCGGAGGGCGTGAATCTGTATGCCCAGTATAACCCAACTGGCGGGGGATGACACCTGCCGTGGGCATGGGGTGCGCACATGAGCGCGACCAGCCCCGTCCCAGCACAGCTAGACCTCATCACAGAGCCGCAGCACTACCACGACGCCCAGCGCTGGGGGTGGTTCTCCGTCCTGTCGCGACAGCGACCCGACGGTGGCCGGCTGCGACAGAGCTCCTACCCGCTGAGCTACCTGCCTGACGTCACCGCCGCAGCGCCGCGCGATCGTGACACCTACATCAGTCAGGGCGAGTTCAAAAAGCCCAACAGGCGCGTGCTCAATCTGACGCGCATCGGGCTGATGTTTCTCGACATCGATCCCGTCGATGGCCACCACCTGGATTCCGACCAGTGGGCGATGCGGCTGCTGATGGCGTGTAAGGATGAAGGCATCCCGGCGCCCAGCCTGATCGTGTTCAGCGGCCGCGGCTACCACCTGAAATGGCTGCTGCAGAACCCGGTACCACGCCAGGCCCTGCCCCGCTGGAATCTGGCCCAGCGCAACCTGGTCGAGCGGTTCGCCCATCTCGGCGCCGACGCCAATGCCAAGGATGCCAGCCGCGTGCTGCGCCTCGAGGGCACGGTGAACACGCGCACGGGCGAGAACTGCCGCGTTGTCTGGCTCGACCGGGATCCCGTCGCCGGTGAGCCGGTGCGGCACGATTTCGACAGCCTGTTTGACGAGCTGGTCGATATGCCCCGGGAAGAGCTCAGGGAGACGCTCCAGCAGCGCGAGAAGGCCAACCCCAAGGGCAACCCCTTCCAGATGGTCAGGGGCGGCAAGTACGGCCTCCGCAAGCTCTCACAGCGCACCCTCGCGTGGGATCGACTCGAGGACCTCCGTAAGCTGGCCGAGATGCGCGCCGACAGCATCGAGGGGCAGCGGATGCTGTTTCTACACTGGTGCCTGAACTTCATGGCCCTGGCCGAGCCGATCAAAGCCAACCATCTGCACTACGAAGCCAGGACGCTCGCCGCTGAGCTGGCCCCGGGCTGGTCGTATCACGACTGCGATCTGAGTACGCAGTTCGCCAAGGCGAAGGCGCACGCTCGCGGCGAGACGGTCGAATTCAACGGCCAGACATACAGCCCGCTCTACACGCCCCGCAACCAGACCCTCATCGACACATTTCAGATCACCGTCGAGGAGGAACGGAAGCTCAAGACGATCATCAGCAAAGCTGAGGCTGCCCGGAGGCACGCCGAGCGTGAGCGAGAGCGTCGTCGCAAGGCAGGGGCCGTCGATCGAGGGGAGTATCTCAAGAACATGGCCTCTTCCACAGAACAGCGCCGCCAGGTAGCACTGAAGATGCGAGACGAAGGCCTGTCACAGCGAGCCATTGCAAAGGAGCTGGGCGTCTCCCAACCCTTGGTGGCAAGACTACTGAAAGGGTGATAACAGGTCCGTGCGTATTACTTGTGGCGTAGCCTGACAGGGGATAGGCGAGGGCGTTCAGGGTCCGTGCGTATTACTGGGGGTGCGGATAATCCGCACTTGGGCTCACGCGCGCGCGTCTACCATCGTCATCGATCGCGACTGACTTGGAGACGCCATGCCTGCCCCGACTTCCTCCGATGCTTCATCACCGACGACCGCAGATGTCGTTGCTTACAACCGTGCGGTCGGCGCCCGGGTCCGAGAAGCCCGGCAGCTCGCTGGTCTCAACCAGGCTGACCTTTGCCGCGCCGTTGGCATCGGTCGCGATGTCCTGACCCGCGTAGAGTCCGGTACCGATATCGAAGGTGGTGCCGCGCCCTGGATGCTCCAGCGGATCGCCGTCGTCTGCTGCGTCAAAGCCGATTTCCTGCTGGGCCTCACTGAAGAGTCCGAGCCCGACGAGCCGGGTCCGACCTGGAAGGAGATGGCCTGGCTGTCTCACCAGCGTGCGTGTCGGGAGAGAGAGCGGCACGTCGAGGACCTGGTCGTTCGTGATGCCCATCTCGCCGAGTTCCGCGAGCTCGCTGCCGAGGTCGACGCCGGGATTGATGCTGTCCAGATCGCCCTGGAGCGCGTGGCCGAGCTGAACCCCGACGAGTGGGAAGACCTCCGGGCCGGTGCTCGCTTGGTCAGCACCATCGATTCTCTGCGCTCCTCAGTCGGTGTGCTCAGCCGCCGCTCCAGCGTCTACGTCGACCGCCAGGTGATCGATGCTGCACCGGAGACGTTGCTCGACCTCGAGATTGCCGCCGCCTGACCACTGCCCAGTGGTAGACCCCGCCCGGGTCTGCGACTCGTCGCCGAGACCACCACTCCAACCTGCCCCCAGCCCCGCCTTCGTGCGGGGCTTCGTGTTTCTGGCCCCTTCCTTTTCCGGATGCGGAAAACTGGCCGTCGGGGCCCTCTCCGCGTGGGTCATTGTCGTCATAACGATCATTTCGATCATTCAGGCGACGAGGAATTGCCCATGACGACAACCAGTGAGGCTGAGGCCCGGAAGGCCAGGCGGGAGGCGATCATCAACGCCGCCTACGGCATAGAGCCCTCCTTGATACTGCTGCGCCCCAGTGAGGCCGCCGACATCCTCAGCGTGTCCCTATCACTGCTCGCCAATGCGCGCAGCACCGGCCGCATGCTGGGTCGCCCCGCTCCTCCCTACCTCCAGCTGGACACGACCGTTCGCTATCGCCTTTCCGACCTCACTGAGTGGCTGGAAACCGCCCTGAAGGATGCCACTCGCACGCCGGGCGCCCAGCCCGTTACCCAAGGAGCCCAAGCCCATGCCTAACCCCAATCACGAGTGCGCCGCCGTCGAGACCGAACTGCGTGAATCCATGGAGCAAGCCGCCGAGGAACTCGTCGCTTCGATGAACGGCGGTGAGTTGACCGAGAGCGCCAAACATCGAGCCCACGCGGCCGTAGAGCTCGCTATCGGAATGCTGCATCCGGTCCCCGCCGAATCACCGGCGCCGATGACTCAGCACGAGGCTATGGCGGCCAGCGTCGAAGCATTCGACGGCGAGCGCCGGGATCAGGCAGTGAGCCACGCCAACCACTGCATCGACTCCGTTCTCGAGGAGCTGCGCAATGTGGCTCTGGGCGATGCTCTGAGCCCAGGGAGGGCCTTCCTGCTGGTGAACGCTCTGGAGAGCGCTGGCGATAGCCTGGAGGACGTCCTGGCAGGGATTTACGGCTGATGGCCACCTCGATCGGCAGCGTCAAAGGCAGCTCGCAGGAGCTTCGCTCCCGGTTCGGCGAGGACGCCCGGCAGCGGCGCGCGGCAGCGAACATCCTGGATCCGAGCGAGGTTCGGGGCGACTACGACGCCGGGCGGATGATGGAAACCACGCTCGGCGGCGAGGCGCGGCCGATCACCAACGAGGACTTGGCCGCATTCCGGCAGAACGCGCGCACCGCCGGCCGTCGTTTCAAGGGCGGCATCACGGTGCGCCAGGTCGTCGACTTGAGCCTGAGCAAAGACCGGAAGCGCGCTCGCACGGAGATTCCCTCCGCGGTGCCTGCCTCGTCTCGCCAGGTGAAGGGTGGGGCCCTCGAGACCCGATTCATGACGAGCTCGAGCCCGCAGAGCAAGCACGCTCGGCACCAGGTGATCGTCGAGTTCGTCGATTTCGAGGGCCTGGTCGCCAACGGCAGCCTGAGTCCGCGCAAGGCCGCGCGGGAGCTGGCCCGGGGCAGCATCCGCTTCGACTGCACATGCGAGCACCACCGCTACCGGCGTCGGTACATCGCCACCATCGGGCGCTACAACGCCGGCCGCCCGGAGACCGGCTACCCGAAAATCACTAACCCCGACTTGTCAGGCGTGGCCTGTAAGCACGTGCTGCGCGTCATGTCCGAGATCGAGGGCGGCAGCGCCGTCCAGATGTTCCTCGCCCGGGCCATCGAGAAAGCTCGCGGCGGCGGCACCGCGGTTCAGCGCACGTCGCAGAAGTCCGCCGACCGTCAGGCCCAAAAGCAAGATAGCCGCCCCATGGCGGCCAACGCCCAAGAAACCGGCGACCGCGATTTCGACCGCTCCCGGCGCGCCCTGCGCAAGGCCGCGAAGGCGGCTTCTGCCACCACCACCCAGCCCAAGCGCACAGCGAAGGGAAGCCGCGCCGCTGCCGCGCTGGGAGGCAATGCCGGCGCCCGCGACAAACTGCTGGCCGCCGCCCGGGATCTGGGCATCTCGCCCGACCAGGCCGCCAAGCTGCTGGCCGCCGCCGCCAAGGACCAGTCATGACGCCCCGCGACCCACTACAGCGCGACCGCCTCGAGGAGCGGCTCCACCGCCAGGCCATGAGCGGCGACCGTGCCGCGTTCCTGCGCCTGCGTGGCCTACGCCGCCTGTGGCGCGCGCTCGACGCCAAGAAGACCGCCAAGGAGAACCGCCATGGCTGATGCCACGCCGATCCAGATGATCCATCCCGACCTCGACCCGATCACCGTCATCGACGATGCCGACCAGGTGCTGGAACAGCTGCGCCACGGCGTCGAGATGAGCCGCCGCGAGGCCTGTGTCGTGCGCGAGGCGCTGAACGTGACCCGCCAGCGCCTCGGCACCACGGGCCACATCGACCACAGCCTCGCCGGCCTGATGGACGAGCTGCGCCTCACGGCGCTGGGCAATCCGCTGACGCCCGATCGCGCGCTCGCCCTCGTCAGCACCCTCGAGGACTCCGCCGGCGCCATGGGCGGCCGTCACCGGCCGAAGAATCAGGGCGTCCTGCGCCGCCTGATCCACGAGTAAGACCCGCAATCCGAAGGAGAGAGATCCATGACCGACACCAACCTGATCGATCAGGCCCGCCGCCTCGACGCCCTCAACTCGCCCGAGTTCACGGAGTGGCTGGGACTGACCCGCCAGGCCGACCGCCTGCGCCGTGACCTGAGCAATGTCCGTGCCCAGGGCCGATTCACTGCCGCCGTCGCTGAGCACGGCAGCTCCTCGGACGCTGTGCGTGCCGTCCAGTTCGAGGTCGACGCGCTGGCCCAGCGCCTTCATGAGGCCACCGTGGCCGGCTCAGATGCCGAGCAGGACCGCCGCGAGCTGAAAGAGATGCTGAACCCCGTCACCACCCGTCTGATCACCCGTGGCCGCCAGCTGCGCGAGCGCAAACAGGCCCTGGAGGGCGATTACCGTGGCAACGGACTCATCGAGCGCGCCCGCACTGCCCGCGAGAAGGCCATCGGCGATCTGGTGGAGGCCGGGCTGCCGCGCCAGATGGCGCATCGCCAGGCGAAACCGACCGTGTCCGACATCGAGGCTCTGGAGCAGGAGCTGACCGAGATCCCGGGCGAGATCGAGCGCAACCAGGATCAGCTGACCAGCTACGTGGCTCGAGTGGAGCTCTACCTGGCCGACACCGCCCACGATGACGAGGAGGAGGCCGCGTAAGCGGCCCCGCCGACGGGAGAGAACGATGGCTGACAACAACGTGACGCCGCTGCCGTCTGAGCTCCACGCCTCCGCCTGTCAGGCCGTGGACGAGGCGCTGGCTGAGCTGGCCACCATGCCGGCCGCCGTGCGCTATCGGGTCGACCTGGAGCGGTTCGGTACTCCAGAACAGGCGCTCAAGGCGGTGGCGGTGCGTGCCCGGGATGCGCAGGCCCTGTTAGAGGCTGCCAAGGCGGCCGCACGAGAGGAGGGCTGATATGGACACCATGGTGGTGACCGCCGCAGCGCCGATGAGAGAGGTCGGCTCGCTGTGGGACGGGCTCAACCCCAACCTGATTGCCTCGATCTACGAGGTGGATCATCACGGCGATCCGGTGAGCGACGTTGCCCCGATTCTGCGCTGTCCGTTCGTCGACGACGCGAACCTGGAGATGACCTTCAACTGGCAGTCGCCATTCGAGAATAGTGGCGCTGGCTCACTGACACCCAGCCTCAGCGCAATGCTGCAGTCTGGCATGGTCCAACCCATCATCGAGAACGTCCGTGGCGTGCTGTCCAGCGATGAGCGGAAGAAGTTCGATGAGTCTACGCCTGGTGGGGGCTGGGCGGACCAGACAGCCGCTGCCGCCGAGCATGCGCGCGGGCGCACGGGGATCACCAAGCTCAACAGCACGCAGGTGTTCACCGGCATGGCGCCCATCAAGTTGGACGTGACGCTCATGCTGCGTGCCTGGCGAGATCCTCAAGCGGAGGTCGAGGATGCCCTCAACCTGCTGATGGACTGGGCAATGCCGAGATACCTGGCTCCCGAGGGGACGCTGCTGACCGCGGCGATGGAGTGGGCGGGAAGCGACAACAAAACGGCGACGAGCCTGGTCGAGGCCGCGCTCCCCTCAACGGCGCCGGCCCTGCTGGCGGTCAAGTACAAGCAGAGGACGTTCGCCCCGCTGGTGATCGAGAGCATCGGTGTACCGCTCAACTCCCCGTCCGACAGCGCTGGGCGCTTTGTGCAACTTCAGCTGCCGGTGACGTTCGCCACCCTGACGGCGTGGGATGGAGCTGGCTGGGAGGGTGCGCAGCCGCCCAACGGCTTCAACGTGAACCACGGCGGCCTGTACGGGAATGTGCAGGGTTTGCCGAGTTATTGAGGTGGTTTCTCGTGAGGTTTTCGGCGGTGGTTTTCGAGGTTTCCGAAAACCGCCGGATAACCCGCGTCGGAAACCATAGACTTCGCTGCCGAAGCGACTATTGGCGGGGGATGGCGAGGCAGAAGCAGGACGCCGGCTTGACCCTTATGCGGGGCGGGGCATTTCACCCTTATGCAACCCACATGACGCACGGAGAATTTCAATGCCGAAAACCACGGAAACCCTGATGGGCGAGATCGACGCCGATGCCCTCGGAAAGCCCCTGCCGAGGCCGATCAAGAAGGCCATCAATCAGATCGCTTATGCCAGGGCGCGCGCGTACCAGACCCAGCTGGCGGAACAGCTGAAGGTGGAAGCGAGGGAGATGCTGTCGGATGGGAAGTCGCCGACGGCAGTGATACAGGAGCTGGCCGAGAGGGATGCATGAGAGGTTCTAACGGCTCCGGAGCTCACAGCCTGACGGCGTGTTGTGGGAGGCCGGTTTTACAACGCGCGCTTGTCGCCGGCGCCATGTCGTGACACGACCATGGGAGGCCCACCAACGAACGTGAGGCCTACCCCATGCGTGAACGCCTTGAGCTTGCCCGCCTCTTCCTGGAGCTGCTGACCGTGATGCTGGATATCGTCCAGCGCCTGGCCGAGTGGTGGCCGCCGTGCTGCTTGTGACGGCCGCCCTGGTCGTGTCTGGACAGCGCGGGCCCCCTGGTGTGAACTGCCCGGAAACCACCAGGGAGGGAGCGATGATCGACTTCGCCGCGCTCATCAGCAGCACCAAGGCAGCGCTCGATATGGCCAGGTCGGCCAAGGATGTCAGCGACCAGCACCAGGCACATGCTGCCGTTATCGGAGTCATGGAGCAGTTGGCAGAGGTGCACTCCAAGCTGGCTGACACCCAAGCCGAGTACCAGTCGCTCCTCGAGGAGGTCGAGCGCCTGAGGGGAGAGCTCGACAACAAGGCCCGATTCGATGATTACCGCATGGAGAAGACGCCGATGGGCGGCTACATCCTGCCCCTAAGGGATGAGTGCGTCACCGATGACCGGCCGCCCCATGCGATCTGCCATCCGTGCCAGGAAGACGGCCGCTTGTCGGTGCTGACGGAGACGGAATACCGATATGTGTGCCCGTCGTGCCAATACACCGCCGGTAAGAAGCCCAATCCGCGCTTCAATCGTCGGCGCGGTGGTCGGGTGGTCCACCCGGGCTTCTCATAGCCCGAAAGCGGAAATGGTGCGATGCACAAAAATCAAGATTACGCGGCTTATCTTGATTTTCATGGTCTAGAAAAATCAACAACTTACGCGAGTCGAGATTATCCCGCATTCAGGCCGTCTGGGCGTGCCTCAGATGGGAGTAACTCGCAGGCGAGGCGGGTCTACTTATTAAAATGATGATTTAAGAAAGTAGAGAATAGCGATAGGGCATCTAGCCTGTTCTGAGGATCACCTGGAGAAGGATTCACGCATGAGGCTACAGGCCATCTACAAGATCGCGCTGGTCAGCGACACCTTGGTGGTGATCATCGATCAGGACGGACCTCGCTCCATCACCAATGATGCCCAGGGCGTCATTGACCGGCTGACTGCCGAGCTGGGTGACCTGGGGCGGCGGCGCGTCTACTACCGCGACACCATGGGGCGCTTCGATGAGATCAGAGTCGAGGGTGGGCGCGTCACAGGCTTCGCCCCCTGTAGCGAGCACCAGCAGGAGGCCTTCACCGAATGGTGCATCGAGGAGGCGTAGCGATCGACCGCCAGCGTTGCGGCTGCCCAACGCACTGCCCCTGGCCAGGGGAAGTGATGGCCATGGCTGAATCCACCTGGCGGCGCCAGCGGGGCTCCGGCCCCGGGGGTGCCCGCCAACCATCTGTAATGGAGACCTGAATGGTAGACCAGATCACGATGCCGCCGCGGGCCGCGTACTCGGCCATTCTGACCAACGACTTCATGGTGATCCTGCGTGATCACGGAGAGATCGTGAGCATCCGGGAAGATGCTGATTCTGTCCTGGAGCACCTGAGCTGCACCATCCCGGGCGGGCTCAGGCGCCAGCGCGTTTATGTCGAGGAGGTGCCTGGCGGCGATGGCTTCTTCGAGCTGAAGCACCAGCATGGCAACCTGGACGCGGTTGAGCAGTGCTCGAGCCACCAAGGCGGCCACCTCATGCAGCTGGTGTCGGCCGAAGCGGAGGATGGCCATGGATAGCGATCTGACCCTTGTTCGCCCCCAGGGCTCCCAGGCCCTCGCTGCCAGTGCTCAGGATGCGCTCTCGGAGGCTAGGGGCAATGCAGGGCTCTCGTACCTGCTGAACCTCAATTCACGGCGTAGCCGGGTCACAATGCGCTCGCACCTACAGATCATCGCCACGCTGAGCGGAGGCTACGACATCCAGGGGTGCCCATGGCAGCTGATACGCCGTGATCATGTCCGGTCGATCGTGGAGATGATGACTGAGATGGGCAAGGCCCCAGCCACGGTCAACGCCGCCTTGTCGGCCATGAAGGGTGTAGCCCGCGAGGCCTGGGTCATGGGGGCCATGGATAGCGAGAGCTACCAGCAGATCCGTGACCTGAAAGGCGTCCCCGGCTCCCGCCTTCCTAAGGGGGTTCACCTGGACGAAGCCTCGATCCAGGCCCTCAGTTCCGCATGCGAAACTGATGACAGCCCCAAGGGCATCCGTGATGCAGCGTTGCTCCAGTTGCTGGTGTCGACCGGGCTGCGTCGGTCAGAGAGCGTTTCGGTGGATCTTGAGGCTATCGATACCAGTCGGCAAGCCATCAGGATCGTCGGCAAGGGCAACAAGGAGCGGCTGGTTTTCCTGCCTGACCGCACGTTCAAGCGGCTCAAGGCCTGGCAGTCCTGTCTTGCCCGTGACACGGGGCCTCTGTTCACGCGGGTGCGCCGGCATGGCGTGGTGTGCGATAAGAGGCTGACCGATCAGGCCGTCTACTACATCATCAAGGAGCGTGCGGCCCAGGCCGGCATTGATGAATGCGCCCCGCACGACTTCAGGCGGACCTTCGCCACCAATCTGCTCGATCGGGGCATTGACGTGCTGACCGTGCAGTACGCGCTGGGGCACTCGAACCTTGCGACCACGCAGCGCTATGACCGCAGCGCGGAACGTCGCCTCGAGGAGGCAATGAAGGGGCAATGAACCAGGAGATCAGAATGGCAAACATCCAGATTCTGCATGACCGTGAGCGCTTCAGGGAAATGCTGAGCTATGCGGTCTCGCGGGAGAATCTGTGGGGGAACATCGACGTGATAGCTCGAGACGGTGTGCCGGGCCTGCTTCTTGTCGTGCTCGATCAGCATGACATGCCCAACCGGGTATCCTCAGAGGTCGCCCACGAATGCTACGGAGACGCGCTGGCCGAGCTAGGAGACCTCCTGGATGAGCTGAACCCTGACTTCCGGCCTCTGAGCCATCTCTAGCCTGGCGGCTGGGCATGAGAAAGGGAGGCCGTGGCCTCCCTGGGTAGCATGGTCGTTCGGCATCAGCCGAAGTGATTGCGGAAAGAAGAAGGGTCGAGAATGCCCCAGCCCTCCAGGGAGTAGTACCCGTTCGCGCCCTCTGGTGAGCTTGGATCTCGGATGAAGAGGATCTTCACCTTCAGCTCCTCCCGGATCGAGGTCAGCTGTCGTTTGACGGTGCCGGCAGGTATGCCAGTCTCTGAGGCGATGTCCTGGAGCGACGGCCGCTCCATGGTGTCGATCGCCCGCAGAATGGCGTACTTGCGCTGTGTGTCTCGCGATAGGCTCGGCATCGGTACTATTCCTCTCCTTCGACGCCAAGCAGCTGTACGTCCGACACTCGAGCCCGCAGCGGCTCCTCGCCACCATTGTCGAAGCGAACCCAGCAATAGCCCGCTTCAGGGTCGATCCGGTCTGTTTGCAGCACACCGCTGCGATGGCCGTCAGGGGTGCTGACGCTGACAACGATCCGAGCCCGAGCCGGCTCCTTGGTGGGCACCGGCTGTGGCGGGGTGGCGCTCTTGGATTCGGGGCCTTTCCGTTCTTCCCGCTTGGAAGTGGACTTGTCCTCTTGCGACGGATCAGCACCAGCGCCAGCTTCATCGCCCGCAGCAGAGCCTCCCTGGCCAGGTGAAGGGGTTGGTGATTCCTCACCTGATCCCCCGGGTGTGCCGGCCCCCGGTTCCTTGCCGCCATCGGCGCCCCCGGCCGATTCCTCGAGCCCCTGGAGGTTTGGTTGGTCATCATTGGTCCCAGGGCCAGGGGTGGGCTCCTGTCGGGCTGAGGAAGGGATCTCCGGGTCTTCCGGCAGGCCGCCTTTCTTAGCCTGCTTCAGCAGCTCCCGGCATGCCTTCCGGCTGATTCCTTCCTCAAGGGCTTTGGTGCAGATCCGTTCTGCCTGCTCGGGCGCAATGGTGTGCAGCTGCCGCAGTGCGTTGAGCGATTCGGGATCAGACGTAACCTCCTCATCGTAGAGGCGCATCACGCACTCTGGGAGCTTCAGCAGGGACAGGTGGGAGGAGACATAGCCCCGGGACTTGCCAAGCCGCTTGGCGACATCCATGCCCTGCCAACCGCGATCGATGAATTTCTGGATGCCCTTGGCGATCTCCATAGGAGTCAGGTTCTCGCGCTGGATGTTCTCGATCAGCTCGCCGGCCGTCTCATCCAGGTCATCCTGCTCCTTCTTGTTGACGATCGCCTCGACCGGCAGCCCCGCGAGCTTGCAGGCCCTCCAGCGCCGCTCGCCCTTCTGGATGCGGTACTTTCCGCTCTCGTCCTTGGGGTAGACGATGATCGGCTGTTCCTGGCCGTTGACCTTGATCGACTCGGCCAGCTCCTCAATGCCAGCAAACTTCTCCCGTACCTGTCCTTGCTTGGGCTCCACCTCTGCCGTGTCGAGCAGAAGTACCTCTTTCGCGCCCTTGGAGCGACGAGACAGGCTTTGCAGGTTGCTCAGGTTTCCCAGTCCCATGTCAGCCCACCTTTTCCATGAGTTCGTTGATGACCGCCCGAATGTCCTTCGCAGCATCACGCGCCGAGGTCGCCTTGATGCTCCACACAGGGACGCCGAGGTTGTTGGCCTCGTCCAGCTTCCCGCGCAGGCCGATCTCGGCGGTGTAGACCAGATCGGGCACTGCTTCTCGAAGCTGCTCACAGGCACGCAGGTGGGAGGGGAAGTTTCGGTTCAGGTTGTTGATCACCATGCCAGTGTTCTCCAGGTCGGGGTTCAGCTCCTCCTGGACGTTGATGATGGTGTTGAGCAGGCCTTCGACGCCATCCAGGGCGAAGCCGCTCACTTGGACCGGGCAGATGACGTGGGTGGACATGGTGAGGGCAGCCACCAGCTTCCGGCCAAGGCTGGGCGGGCAGTCGACCGCTACATAGTCGTAGTGCTCAAGGATTCCGCTGGCCTTCAGGTTGTTGATCGGGTTGAGGACACAGCCGAGTGGCATGGACTCGATTTCCGACAGCTCAGGGTCGTTCTTCTCGGTCCAGATCAGGTCCATGCCGCGAGCACAGCGCATCGGGCGGATGTCGGTGTAGTCTTCTCGGAACAGGTGCGCGGAGGGGGTTCCCGTGTACTCGCCTTCCTGCTGGCTCAGGCGGCTGGAGGTGTTGCCCTGAGGGTCCAGGTCGATGGCGAGCACCCGAAAACCTGCCTCCTGTAGGTGGAAGACCGTCTGGAGGCAGATGGTCGACTTGCCGACGCCGCCTTTCTGATTGGCGAAGCTGATGATCTTGGTCAAGCTGATGATATTGGTCATGGTGTCCCCGGTTGTCCGACCTCCAGGGGAGGCAGGATAGTCGATCCTTGCCCGGCTCAGAGTGCAGGGCCTGGCCAGGCCAATTTCGCATGCGAAACATAATAGTCGACATAAAGTGAGTCGACAAGGATCATAAGGCGGGACAGATGGAGCATTATAAAGGCCTAGCGGGTGCCAGGCCGTTGGGAGTTATACCGAGGCCTACGCCGCATCTTGCTCCTCGGTGGAGGCGTCCTCCTCGAGGACCGGGCTGACCTCGCCACCGAGTAAGCCGATCAGCTCCTCGATGACAGCCGCAAGGGCTGGGATGTGCAAATGGGCTTCGGTGTCAAAGGCCGAGGCATCGTCATCGGAGGGTTCGGCGCCCTCGATCAGTGCGTCATCGAACTTGATCTTCTTGAACGCCAGGTCGTCCTGGAGGACGAGCGCCAGCTGGTCTGTTCTCGCCACCGCAAGTGCGGAGCAGATTCGGCCGCCCTCGAGGTGCTGCTGGATTTCGTCACTCTCGAGGTCAACCTCAGTGGCTTTGATCACACCCTCATCCCCGGATGGGGACTCAAGCTGGCATGCCTCGCCCAGCTCCCAGCCCTCTGCGCGCTCGGCCGGGGTGGCCAGCCAGCGCGTCATCAATTCAGTGGCGCGATCGCGAGTGGCGAGAGGCGTGACCTTCAAGGAGCCAGTTGTCAGCCGGAGCAAGTCCAGCGCTTCCTCAGCTTTCTTTCGGCTGGCGGCATCCACCAGAATCCAGCCTCGCTGGATGTCGATGGCCACCAGGAAGTGACCTGTGCGCTTCAGGGCTCTGGGCAGCAGCTCCTCGTAGACTTCCTCCTTCAGGATCTGCTTCTCAGCTCGCCGCAACGGAGACCCAGACGCCTTCTCGCGAGCCGCAGCACGCTCCTCAACCTCTTCTTTTACCGCAGCGGGAGGAAGCAGCCGTTCTTGCCGGCTGAAGCGCAGGACCAGGAATTGCGAGTTCACCGGATGCACCATCTGGTCGCCACAGACGGCAGACCACCCTACCCTTTTAGCCTCGGTCGAAGCGCAAGCTCGGAAACGCTGCTTGCCGCAAAGTTGTGCAAGCTGGTCGGCATCAGGAAAGTGGCTGTGGGCTCGGTAGATCAGAGCATTGTCGAACATGTAACCCCCTATCGCGGTGTGGTAACTATGGATAGGGGCTCAGGTGTCGTTTTTGGAGCATGAACGGAGATGCCGATATAGATAACGGTATAACTCCTCCTCCCCGCCCACCTAAGTCGACGGCTGGCGCTGCTGGCTACCGGAGAGATGCCGGCCCATCAACCCCCAATGCCTCACGGAGGAAGGTGTTGGCCGATCGGCGGCCGGCATTATCTCGCATCCGGTCTGGGGCTCTCTCAGCCGCGGAGGCCCAGCATGACGCATACGCTGCCAGGACCGGCTCAGCGTCCACCACCCCGCCTTCATCGAGACAGTGCGTGATGTAGCGCTTGTCTTCCTTCGTGAGAGGTAGCTCGTGGAGCTGATCGAGGCGATTATCTGCATGCGCCATATTGTAACAATACCACACGACGATTTATATATTACCCAGGGGCTAATACCTAATGCCGCCCCCCGCGGGGTGGTAAAGCGATCCGGGGGCGCGGTAGGGGGCTGCCCGCAGCAAGCGCCTCACGAGCGTCATGACCTAGGTTCACCACGCCATGAACGGCCTCCTTGAGGTTCCAGACGCCATCCTCGTAGGGAGCCAGGCTAACCCTGGCCAGGCCGGCAGGGAGATGAACTGTGAAGCTCTGGAGGTGCAGGTCTTCAAAGCTGTCGATCAAGTCCAGCTCGATTTCATCGATCTGGTCAGTGGCCACGGCATACACGGTGAATCGGGCATCAAGTCCTAGCTGCTGGCGAGCGAGGCTGCTCATCATTTCATCGAACTGCGGCGGGGTATCAGAGGCCTTGATGCTGGCTTCGTCCTTCATGAGGCCTCCCCGGTGGAGCCGAGACTGGATGCTTTAGCTCGCCGATCAGAGCGATGGCACAACCTACGGCCGTCGACCCATAGCTCCCGGAAAATGCCCTCATGGGTGTAGATGCCGATCAGGACATCCAAGGGCTCCAGGTAGTAGGTCGATGACGGCTGCTGCGAGTCATCGATCAGCGCCTCCTCCCGGACCTTCATCACCAGGGCAGTTTGCCCCGCTAGCGGCACGGCCTTGTTCTTCATCCCCCACTTCCAGACGACAACCTCCTTGGGGGCGAATCGCTCATGGGAGGAGGCCTCGTTCAGCATGTCCAGCGCCAGACTGCGGGTGGCTGCCGTTATGGCTCGATCCCCAGGGTCGACAGCTGCCTGTTCGTCAGAGGGGTTCTTCCGGCCGGTGAGCCACCGGCCCAGCCCTGCCAGCCAGGGCTCCTTGCCTTGTGTCATGCGTCAATCCTCGGGTTTTTCCGGTTCCTGCCGACTGCGACAGCTACGCCAATCAGCGTCCAGCCAGCCACGATGGTAAAGCCCAGGTGGAGAAATGCCCCATAGGGCGGCCCCAGCTTCACCGAGAGGAACATTGACGCACCGAACGCAATGAACCAGCGGAACCAGTAATCCGCAGAGCGCTCTGCGACCCAACGGGCCTGCTCCGGGGTGAGGGGGTGGTGCAGCCAGCGGCGGGGGTAGACGGTCTTCTCACGACTCCCCTGGCCTACCTTGCGAGGCTTTCGCGGGAAGATTCGGTTGACGGCCAGCTGCGGGAACATGCCCTCCAGGGAACGGCGGGCAACACTTATGCGTGGTGATTCATGGTGTGACATACACGCCCTCTAGGACAGCGCCCGGGCTCCCTCAAGAGGGGCCTGGGCGCCTTGGTCGGTCGGAGGAGAGGTTACAGGTTGCGGATCTCCGCGGCACGCAGGGCGCCGCGGCGGATCTGAGCTTCGCCGTTCGCATCCTCGTAGATCGTCGTCGGAGTGGCGGTGATGCCAGCCTGCTGAGCCAGTTGGCTATTCTGGCTCACGAGGTCCATTGCCTCCGTGCTGGGCGCTGCTGTAACGCCGCCACCCTGCTCAAAGAGCGCCATTGTGTCAGCCGGGGTGTCTGAGTCCGCGATCTGGGCAGCCTGCCGGAGAGATTGCTCGCCCAGGTAGCCTACCGGCACCCAGCGAATCGTCACGTCATCCAGAACGCTCCGAGACGCTTGGTACATGCGTTGGCAGTAGCCGCATTGGGTGTCAAAGATGACATAGATGACTTGTTCGCCGGAGCCCTCCTCGACATAGAAGGGGGCGCTCTGCACCAGCT
Organism: Halomonas sp. THAF12; assembly: GCF_009363675.1. Classification (NCBI taxonomy): domain Bacteria; kingdom Pseudomonadati; phylum Pseudomonadota; class Gammaproteobacteria; order Oceanospirillales; family Halomonadaceae; genus Halomonas; species Halomonas sp. THAF12. The sequence continues at coordinate 35,019 of NZ_CP045400.1, forward strand.
CCAGTGCCTTGGCCTCCTCGTCGTCGGTATACCCGTTGTCAGCCTGGCTGGCGCCAGCTCGACCAGGCATGCCCGCCAGCGGGCTATTCTCCATGTGCTCTTCCATGTGTGCTTGGGTCAGGTTCTCACCGCCTTCGCCGAGGATCATGCCGACGAACGCATGCTTTCCGTCCTCGGTGGTGTAGATCACATTGGTGTCATTCTCGACGCTGATTACCCAGCCATTGATTCCGTCCAGGCCCGTGTCGAACTTCTTGTCCACATGGGCGCCCGGGATGCCCAGGTCCGCTACTGCTTTGGGCAGCTCCATACTTCCCTCAGCTGTCGAGTCTTCGGCGAAGGCACTGCCGGTCATCAGGGCAGAGGCGATGGTGACAGCTGAGGCGATCAGGGTGAGTTGCTTCATGGGTGTGCTCCTTGAGCTTAGGTTTGCGCCAGCATCGCTGGCGTGTCTCTCGCCATGTCGGGCATGGCCACATCGGGGTTTTCCTATCCACTGCCTCAGGGCAGCAGCTCTTCAATGTCCGCTTCGCTGCGCGAGGCGGCCTGTTCACGAGCCTCTTGGTTGGCTCGGCGAACAAGCTCTCGGGCCTCCTCATAGAGGTCCGAGGAGCTGTAGGAGGTGTCACCGTGGCGATCCAGGCTGGTTTCAAGCGTGGGCGCCTCTGTCGGCAGCCCTAGGTCGTTGAGCACTGTGTCGGTGATGTCCGGGAGCGCCCCATCGAGCACGGCCGCCTGGCGCACAATAACCACAGCGCCGTCCGCCACCTCTTCAATCGCGGGGCGAACACCGCTGTCGATCCGGGACAGGGTGGAGATCGCAGCGTCTCGAGCCTCGCCGTCCTCGCCCAACAAGCTGCTGGCCGCGGCACGGCGGGCATTCACGTATTTCGCGGTGTCGAAGGTGACGATCTGCGGTGTCTCTGCGTCGGACGAGGCCCAGGGAAGCTGAACCGGGATGATGGTCATGGCGAAGGCGGCAATGCCCAGCACCCCGCCCACGGCGGGGAGCACCCTGGCCAAGGGAGATTGCTCTCTGGGCTTCTGTGAATTCGGATCGGTGTCGCTCATGGCTGCCCCTGTCGTCTACGCATGAAAAAGCCCCAGGAGTTACCCAGGGGCTATGAATGAATGATTTAGAAGGGGATTTCCCCATCTTCTTCCCCGTCACCAGCACTGCCATTGGCAGAGCGCGGGTCACGCAGGATGCGGCATGTGTCGACCATCAGGTTGGTGTACACCGTGCCATTTTGTGCTTTGCGGAAAGACAAGGCGCCTTCCACAAAGACCAGTTGGCCTCGCATCAGGCGGTCTTTCATCACTTCAGCGAAGCGGCCACCAATGATGCAGTTGAGCCACATGGCTTCATCAGTCGACTTCTTGGCCATGTTGACGCCGAACCGAACGTAGGTTTTTCCCTTGTCGTTGGTACGTACTTCAGGCTCACCGATGTGACCGATCTGGATAGTCTTGCCCCACATGTTCAATCTCCTCTCTCTCAACATTCCCACCGAATGGGTCTCGGTAGGGGATAGGGGCACCACTGACACTAATGGCCGCCTCCGGGTGATTTTTTTTGATAGGCCGAGAAAAGCCCCCTAGCTCGTAGAGTTAGGGGGCTGGAAAAATCACCGCTGTAGGTGACGTGAGATCTTTGCCCTGGGCTGGAGGAATTTCCATTGCGCCAGGTTGTCGAGGAACATGCGGCGGAAGAACCGCTTGGTGAAGCTCACCACGAACACGTCCTCATCGTTGTCGATAGACTGCAATGTGCTTTCCCGATGCAACCCGCGGTCAGGCCGGCGCACCTGGATCACAGTCCCGTCCTCGGTGGAGAACGCGAAGCCCTCCAGGTCATTCAGCGAGAACACCTCAAAGGCCACGTTGGCATCAGTGCCAAGGCTGGCCATCTCACGCTGCGTTGGCTGGCGCCAGCTGCGCCCAGCTTGGCGCGGGAGGACGAATCGCGAGCCCTTCTGAAGGTCGATGGCGAAAGCCACCTGCCCCTCCTCGAGGCTGTCCTGGGGCAGCCCGCCAAACTCACGACCAAAGGCCAGCGCGTCTTCCTGATTCACGATCAGCTCGATGTTCATTGCTCTCTCCTCTCACATTCCTGCGTGATGCAGGTCTCAGAGGGAGATAGGGCGGTGACTGCCACTCAGCTGGCGCGGGAAGGCTGGCGAACGGATTTCGCATGCGGAACCGGCGATCGGCCTCGGCGAGAGGATAGGCGGTGCAGGAAAAAGCCCCCTGACGCTTAGCGTGCAGGGGGCGAGTGAATCATGATGCTGGCTGAATCGAGCAGCGTGTCACCACGGTTTGGGGAATCCCCCGGTATTCTCCGTGCTCCTTCACACGCCCCTTCAGCGTCACTTTCGTCTCTTCGATGGCCTTGCCGGTCTTCCAAACCAGTTGCCGACCATCGGTGTCGCAGAAGATGTGCTTCCACATCAGCCCCCACTTCGTTTCCGAGGAGAAGGACCGCTTGCGTTCACACACCAGCTCCAGGCGTTCGCCCGGGTCGCCGGCATAGCCCAAGGCGATAAGCCCCTCCAGGCCAGCCGTCTGCTCCTTATAGCGGTCGTAGGCGGTGATAGCTGCTGTCATCACCCCGACCCCTCGCCTAAGGCCTACCATGTCGAACCGAGCATGATGCACGATCATCGTCTCGAACTCGGAGTGGTCGGCTTTCGCCGGCAGCACCTCTCTAGCCCAGGCGAGAACAGCATCCGCCTTCGCGACATCCTCAGACGCAAAAGCCGCCATGCCCTTGCGGCGCATCACGCTTGAGCGCGTCATTTCGCCAACAATCTCGGCGGTAGCCAGATCCCCGGTTTCCTCAGCTCGCGTTCGCGAGACGAATCCACGCTTGCGGATCTGCATGGCCGCGGCGCACATGAGCCAGCGGAGGTCGACCACCGGCTCCGGTGGCCTGCCTCCCTGTACTCCCCCATCCTCATCGATCTCCTCGATCATGTTGATCACAGAGAACAGGATCTGAGCACGCCGAAGCATGGCCTCGCCCCCCTGCCGCCCGAGGAAGTCCTTGAGGCACGTCTTGCCTACCTCCAGGATCTTCCCGGTCTCCATCTCCTCCAGGAGGAACAGCCAACGACGATCACGCGGCTGATGGCAGTGGTCGCAGTGCCCTGTCGCCTCACCCGACCGATACGGCTCGGGAAGACGATCATAGGCCCATGCCAAGGGAGTGACCCTGACGGCCGCCGCGGCAGCCATATCGATCCTGGCAACCAGCCGGTAGCCATTGATCAGCGGCGGCTCTCCGGTGACGCGAACCATTACGGCTCGGATCGTCTCTTCGCGGTGGTAGCCGATCTTGTCCTCGAGGTCGAGGATTTGCCGCGTCCAAGGCTTCACAGCCTCTTCAAGCACTTCGATGCGGAACGGCTCCATGCCGAGCTTTGCTGCCTTGCGATCCAGTGCTTCCACTTTCGTCTTGAGGGCCGGTAGGTGGCTCTTCGGAATCCAGCAAGTGGTCTTGCTCGTCTGGGTAGTCATGATTGCTCTCCTCTCTCATTCCTGCGGGATTGCAGGTCTCAAGAGGAGGTAGGGCGGGCAGTGTCCTATCGGTCGCCCCTGGGGAAGACATGAAAAGCCCCGTGCTGCGAACAGCAGAGGGGGCTGGAAGGATTATGCGAGCACTCCAGCATCGTCGAGATGCTGCGAGGTACTGCCCGCTCCGATTCCACATGCGAAATCGGCCGGCGCCCAAGCCCTGCATATATTAGCTCGAGCAGAAGAAAACCCCTGACAGCGCTAGGCTGACAGGGGTTTGAGAAAAGGGATGGAGCAAGACGCGAGCGCGTCAGTCCTCCCCAGGGAGCATGATCGTGATCACCGGCTCAAGATTGTCTCCTGGGCCTATGTGCATCACGGCACGCTTGGGAACAACCCGCGGGCCGTTCTCCAGTGGTTCCATGACTCTCACCGTGTACTCGACTTGGTTCGAGTCTCGCTCCTTGCGAGCCGCATGGATCGCGAGCGACAGAACATCCCACAATCGCCCAGCCTCATCCTGAAGCGGGCCATGTGGCCTGGCAGCTTGATCCCAAGCCACCAGCTCATGCCAGGCAGCAGTGGTCATGGCGACAGGCACCTTGAACCCAGCTTCCTTGGCGGCTTCGCTGACTTCGATAAGATCCCCATCTTCGATGGCATCGCTACGGGTGTACGAGTGGATCAGGTCGGTAGCCTCAAACATGAGCACGCACCCCCACAGACCGAGCTGCAAGGAAGGCTTCCATCGGCACTTCAGTCGTGCTCCAGACAGGCTCCCAGGCACCTTTGCGCATGACAAGGCGCTTCAGCCGCTCAGCGGCCATGCCAAGATCCCAGCGCTTACAGCCGCGGGCGGCAAGGCCACTCGCCACATGCTCAACCTCCCAGCACCACGGCGCATCAAGATCCACGCCGTACCGCACCTTGAAGGTTTGGCCATCTACTCGTACCACAGCGAACACGCCAGGCTCAGTGCCCAGGTACTCTCCGTGATTCCCGCTCTTGCGGGTGAAGACAACGGTTTCCAGACGATCGCCGATCGTTTCCATGATTGCTTCTCTCTCTCTTGGTTCTCTCACATTCCTGCGGATGCAGGTCTCAAGAGGAGGTAGAGGCGGGACTGACACTCGGCCGGGAGGGTGGTGGTAAGGTGGTGAGATCAGTTCCGCATGCGAAACCGGAGGCAGAACGACACACCATGCACCCTCTTTCTGACGGCCTCAGAGCCGCCTGCCAAGGCGCCAGCAACAGCGATGACAGAGTGATCGAGGTCCGGCACCCGAAGCACCCTGATAGCCACGAACCCGTAGCGCTACTGCTCATCCAGCGCACCGAGCAGCAAGTGAGTCAGGACCGACGCCTCACGCTCAAGGTGAGGCGCATCGGCGAGCACCCCCTATTTGGCTGCAACCAGTTCTCCTGGTCTGCCTGCTACTCGCCGGCTGGCTACGGGACACCAGAGCGCATCAAGCTCACTGACGGACAATGCAGCCCTGGAGGGGACATCATCCTCCGCATGATTGACCTCCTTGGTCACCGCGTTGGCACATACCTCATGGCAGAGATCGTTGCATGGGCTAAGCAATGGCCCACCGCTGAGGTCATGCGAATCAAGCTGTCCTGGGAAGATGAGAAAGACGGGGCCTGGGGAGGGAGCAACAAGGAGAGGCGTGATCGGTTCTATGAGCAATTCGGCATAGCCTTTTCCCCGGGCACCCCGGGAGGCTCCATAACGGCCACGTCCAAGCCAATGCGTGCTGGCGAGCTAGTCACAGAGGATGCAGAACAGGCCTGGCGGTCAAACATCAGGGAGCGCAGCGCTGTTGACGCGATCGCGGATCATCAGCGGGAGATCGCCGAGCTGGCGCAGCAAGTCCAGAACCTCGAGAGTGAGGCCTTGCTGCGTCGTCACGCCTGCCTGAGCACTACACGCCCGGCTGCCGGGCAGGTGTTGGTGCGCATGGCTGCCAGCCCGTATTCCTGGGGCATAGTCGGCGCCGGGGCTGTCGCCCTATCCCTGGCCAAGGCGGTGGGGTAGCTGGCGCTTGGCTTGCCCGCTTCAATGCGCCCCCCCCCAGAAATGGAAAAGGCTCCCGGAGGGAGCCTGTTGAATAGCAAATCACAATGATTTGTCCCGGCGAGAATGACAATCGCCTGGATTGGGCTAACTCTGCCCGTTACGGTGCTGCTTGTGCTCGTTGCGCATAATCTGAACGAATGTGAATCCACATACGCCAGCCATAAGAAGCGCAAAAGACAAGATCATCCAACTGAAGGGTGTCATAACCTACTCCTCGGAATCAGGACGGCTACGCTCGTTGAGCGCATGCAGCATGATGCCTGTTACCCAGATGATAGCACCCAGGGCAAACAAGGCAACTGAATCGCCAAGGGCGATTTTGTCACTCGGCGCGAATAGCCCTAACACTCCAGCACCCATGGCGCCGATGCCGAGCTTGCGCACGTCTTCAGTCACAACAGCGAGGCTTTCAGGCCCCATGAGCGGCGGGCGGTTTGCCAGCCATCGTCGGACTTTTCCTACCCATCGTCGTACTTTCTGTTGCATAACTCTCTCTCCTCATTCCTGCTTAATTGCAGGTCTCAATAGGAGATAGGGAGAGGAGTGACACTTGGAGGGAAGCCTCCCGCAGCATCAGCTGAGGGAGGCTGTGAATCAGCGATCGGGCCGGACAACTAGGCCATAGAGCCCGTGCGTGACCGGATAAGTACGGCGCACACCATCGATCGTAAGCCTCGTGGAGGCTGAACATGGCCAGCCACTCCGATGGAACCGCACTTGGGCGCTTCTGCGCTCAATGCCGAATTCGGCAGGGTCTGCGCTCTCATGGTGGCGCTCGTAAGCTCGCCAGAATCCACGGAGGTCGCTCTCCTCCCGCACAATCAGCACGCCTTCAGGGTTCAACATGGTCTCTCTCCTCATTCCTGCGGGATTGCAGGTCTCGAAGAAAGATAGGGATGACCATGACCCCCGATGACCAGACACGAGGATCAGCTGAAGAGCTTGGGCGGCCCCGCCACCTCAGCCTTTGCTCGTTTGCCCTTCGCGCCAGCACCATTGTCGCTTCCTGCTTGTGGAGCACCGCTGCCGGGGGCGCTGGCACCGGCCTTCTTGGCTTTCGCTCGACGCTTCTGCAACCGTCGCTCGATGGGCGACAGCTTTGCCTCATCCTCCTGCGTATCCCCTCCAGCCGGTTCCGCTTTCTGTGCAGCGTTCCCACCTACTGGCTCAGTCTTCGGTGCAGCATCCCCACCTACCGGCTCGCCTTCCTGTGCAGCGTTCCCACCTACTGGTGCGGTGCTGGGGCTGTCATCGCCATCTAGGAGCCAGGAGGCGTCGCTCTTCGGGGCCGGTTCGCCGGCCGCGCCAGCGGGCTCCTCGCCTTTCTGTGCCGCATCCCCACCGGCTGGCGCCTCCTCTTTCTGTGCTGCGTTCCCACCTACTGGTGTGGTGCTGGCGCTGTCATCGTCCCCGAGGAGCCAGGAGGCGTCGGTCTTCGGGGCCGGTTCGCCGGCCGCGCCAGCGGACTCCTCGCCTTTCTGTGCAACATCCCCACCTACTGGCTCGCCTTTCTGTGCAGCGTTCCCACCTACTGGTGTGGTGCTGGCGCTGTCATCGCCCCCGAGGAGCCAGGAGGCGTCGGTCTTCGGGGCCGGTTCGCCGGCCGCGCCAGCGGGCTCCTCGCCTTTCTGTGCAGCGTTCCCACCGGCTGCCGGCCACTCTTCCTGTGCAGCATCCCCACCTACTGGTGCGGTGCTGGCGCTGTCATCGTCCTCGAGGAGCCAGGAGGCGTCGCTCTTCGGGGCAGGTACGCCGGCCGAGCCAGCGGACTCCTCGCCTTTCTGTGCAACATCCCCACCTACTGGCTCGCCTTTCTGTGCAGCGTTCCCACCGGCTGCCGGCCACTCTTCCTGTGCAGCATCCCCACCTACTGGTGCGGTGCTGGCGCTGTCATCGTCCTCGAGGAGCCAGGAGGCGTCGCTCTTCGGGGCAGGTACGCCGGCCGAGCCAGCGGACTCCTCGCCTTTCTGTGCAACATCCCCACCTACTGGCTCGCCTTTCTGTGCAGCGTTCCCACCGGCTGCCGGCCACTCTTCCTGTGCAGCATCCCCACCTACTGGTGCGGTGCTGGCGCTGTCATCGTCCTCGAGGAGCCAGGAGGTGTTGCTCTTCGGGGCAGGTACGCCGGCCGAGCCAGCGGACTCCTCGCCTTTCTGTGCAACATCCCCACCTACTGGCTCGCCTTTCTGTGCAGCGTTCCCACCGGCTGCCGGCCACTCTTCCTGTGCAGCATCCCCACCTACTGGTGCGGTGCTGGCGCTGTCATCGTCCTCGAGGAGCCAGGAGGTGTTGCTCTTCGGGGCAGGTACGCCGGCCGAGCCAGCGGACTCCTCGCCTTTCTGTGCAACATCCCCACCTACTGGCTCGCCTTCCTGTTCCGCATCCCCACCGGCTGCCGGCTCCTCTTTCTGTGCTGCGTTCCCACCTACTGGAGCCGCAGTGTCCTCGAAGCCATCGTCCAGCAGCCAGGACACGTCGCCTTTCGAGGCCTCACCCTGGGCAGGGGCACTCCCAGCGCCCGGGGCCTCTTCGCCTTTCTGTGCAACATCCCCACCGAAAGCTGACGGCTCCACCTTCCCCGCATCGCCTCCAGGTTGTGAAGCGGCGAAGAGGCTGACCTCGCACACCTCGGAGGCAGGGATGCTCTTGGGAATCTCGGCACGCTCTTCACGCTTCCCGCTGTCTTTGGTCGGCACGACGCCACTGCCAGCGCTGGTGCGCAGCGGGCCGATCACCGTCACCTCATAGGCAGTCTCTCGCGGATACAGCCCGTGATGCTCTTCAGGCAGCTCGACGGCGATCATGCCCCGGAACTCAATGATGCCGGATCGCACGCGCCACAGCGCCTGATCCGCTGGTAGCGTCCATGTCTTGCTTGTCTCACTGCCTTCCGGCACGCCCTCGGCTTCGGTCACTAGCCACCCGCGATCATGGAGCGCCTTTAAGAGAATCTGAGTAAACTGCCCAGTCTTGCCAGGGGCGCGATAGCCACCGCCAAGCGCCTCGGCAACACCCTGCCCCAGCTTGGTCAGGGCGGCTTCACGGATCATCGGCTCGGACAGGAACAGGCGATCGCCCACGCGAAAGCCCGCCGCCTTCACCCCCTTGGCCAGGCCCTTGACCTGATAAGGCACCAGGGGGATGACGCGCAGGAAGGCATCGATCGCCAGCTCCTCCACATTAACTGACTCCAGAACCTTGCTCTTCTCGCTGCGCGTGGTGAGTCCATCGATCTCCCGTAGCTGATGGAGGAGGGTGGTCGCTCGGCGCAAGTCCTTGCCGGTGAGCCCTGGAAAGGTGCGCGGCATTTTGGAGGGCGAGTGCTCATACTTGACCGCCAGCAGCAGGATCGCCCGCTCATCATCGGGCAACTCCCACCAGGCGGGAAACTTCGGCAGGAGTCGACCGCCCTCCTTGTCGTGCGGGGAAAGCCGCACCCACTCGCCGTCCTGTTTCGCATGCGAAATCGTCTTGCCGATGTCGTGCGCTGCCGCTGCAAGGGCCAGAAGCGGGTCGGCCCCTTCATACTCGAAGGCCTGATCCATGACGCCGAGGTGGTGCTCGAGCAGCGTCGTCCCATGGCCATCCCCGCAGTAGGCGTCAGGATGTGCTTGCAGGTAGCCCAGCAGCTGGTGAATCAGCGGGCGATGATGACGGGGCACTTCGCCCGCCAGCTGCGCCTTGATCGGGTTGAACTTCACTAGGTCCAGCGTGGGCATGGACGTGATGGTGAGATCCATGCCGCGAAACTCGCCCCGAGACTTCGCTCGATAACGACGCACGACCCGGCCGACCAATACCACCATGAGGACGATCAGCGTCCCCACGCCCATGCCTCCAACCAGCCAGGGCCAGACATTATCTACCCTGGCCACCACCGCTTCTGTGGCGGCAGAGGCGGCGTTCGCGGGATTGATGTCGCCCCTGCCCGCATCCCAGAAACCACGAGCCTCCAGCCACGCCTGGAGAGCTTCTGGCCCCATAGCGTAAAAGGCCACCATGCCAGCGAGGCTGTAGAAGACCGTCAGTGCAATGACGGATCGCAGGAGAGTCGAGCGATAGCCCATCAGGCTCATATCATGCGCTCCAGACGCCGAATCCGCCGATAGGTGGGCGGGTGAGTAGAGAAAAGCCCCCAGCTTGGCTCGAGCCCGGCTGGCAGGCGGCTCAGGAGGTAGCAGCCGGCCACCGCCGTGGTGGCGCGTGCTGCATCGCTGTCGGCGCGATACTCCATGAGGCGGCCCAGGTGCCGGTCCAGCGCCTTGAACAGCCACAGCGCCATCCGCAAGCCCAGGAAGGCGACGTTGTAATAGAGGCGGCTGACCAGCCCCAGGACAGGTACGGGACGCAGCAGCGTGTGAATCACCAGGGCCACGCGGAGTGCCAACCGCAGGATGAGGTGCTGGGTCCACCACCAGAGATTGGCCGAGGCATCCCCCCGGCGCAGGTGCGATCGCTCATGCGCCAGCAGCCAGTCAAGCTCTGCCTTGGGGAGGTTCAGGGCAGCCCGCGTCAGGACGACCACGCCACCCGTGGGGCTGGGCATGGCATAGGCCTGAAGGGCAGGGGACTCGTAGACCCAGACGCGATCAGCCAGCTCGCGAGCCCCAGGGAACAGGCGACCGACCCGATAGCTGGCTGGCGCCAGCCGATACCCTAGCCAAGCGAGGATGGAGACGGCGGCTCCCGCCAGAATGGTGCCTTGGGCCAGGGTGTGCGAGACGGCCATCTCGCCCGGTGGTCGCAGCAGCTCCAGAGGCGCCCCGATGAACACCACCACAGGCAGCACCACCATGACCGAGTAGCCCACCGCCCCGGCGAGACAGGCCGACAGGGCGGATAGAAGCGCCAGCACCAGACAGCCCTACCCTTGCCCTTCGGCAAGCATGCGGATGGACTCCTGCGTGCTGTGACCCGCCTCGGTGAGCTTCATCAAGCGAGCCTGATCCTTCGGGTTGGTCGAGTAGAGGAAGTACGAGTAGGGGTCGACCACGAACCTGAAGAGACCACCACCACTCTCGTGCTTAACGAACACCTCAGAGTAGCCCGCCCCGGGCTTAACGCCTCGCAGCATGTCGAACAGGAACTCGTCCTCGCCGCCCAGCTTGCCGTTCTTCTCGGCATAGTCCAGCGAGGGGCCGGACTGCTTGAGCACAAACGTCCAGGGCGCGTTATCGAAGGCGGCCTGGGCAGCCGGCGAGAGGTCGGTGTCTTTGAAGCCCTGGGTGATGAAGCCGGCGCTGCCGTAATACTTACGGATACGGCGGAAAGCGGTCTCGATGAACTTGCCGCTCTTGGGGTCTGCCAGCAGATCCCAGGCCTCATCGATCAGCATCATCTTCGGGATGTTGCGGGGCCTCAGGTACATGTCTCGGGTGGTCCGGGCCATCAGCAGCGTCATCACCACGTTGCGCAGCTCGCGGTCGACGTTCAGCTCTTCCAGCTCGAGGATCGTGAACTCGTTGGAAAGGTCCAGCTGGGGCTCGCCGTTGAACCAGGCGGCATGGCGGCCTACCGCATAGGGCTCCAGCTGCAACGCGATGTTCTTGGCCACCCGATCACTGTCTGCCCGCTTCTCCAGCCACTGGTAGACGTGTTTAGTCTCCATGACCTCACCATGCGTGTCATGGGTCTCCAGGATGGCTTTCTCGATCAGCTGGTACTCGTAGTTGTCCGGCTCCCCAAGCGGGAAGGCCATCTGCGAGATAGCGTCCTTGAGGACCGGGATCATCTCTGCGATCTCGCTCCCCCCGTCATCATCGTCGTAGCGCTGCTTGCCGCGGATGCCCCAGAAGGGATTGAGGGACACCGGGTAGTTGGGGTCGAAGCGCAGCTCCTGGCCGCCCAGCAGCTCGCACAGCTCCTTGTAGGAACCGCCCACGTCGATGATCCGCACCACGCCATCCCGGCAACGCATGTCGGTGACGAACTCGTTGGCCAGGAAGGACTTGCCCGCCCCCGAGGTCGCGATAACCGAGAAGTTGTAGGAGGTCGCCGAGTCGAAAATGTCGATGCACGACATTTGCCCACGGCGCGAGATCAGGAGCAGGCCGTTGGCATAGAGGTACGGGTTGCCCTGGGGGTCTTTGCGGACCACCGGGCCATTGCCGCCCCAGTCGCCCTGGCAGACCGACGCACAGGCCCCGTTAAGGCTCGAGACCATCTGCGCCCGCTGGAGCCCCGAGGTCGGTTTATCCATGCGCGGGTTGTAGCCCCAGGGCAGCGAGGACAGCCAGATCGGCAGGGTGATGTAGCGCTCACGGGACGCCCGGAACCCCGCCTTCCGCCACAGCGAGGTAACGTAATCGGCATCCGAGGCAGCACGCTCTGGCTCCGTGATGATGTTGATCCCTGACCACATGCGCACCGGGCAGTAGCTCGAACGGGTGTCGTTCAGCAGCTGCTGGGTGTCCCGGCGCCGAGTGAACAGGTGGGGCATCATGCCCTTGTACCACTCGGAATCGCTCATGCACTGCTTGGAGATCATCCCCATGCGCATGGTGATGTCGTTCCGCGCCTTCTCGGTCGACGGCTTGTAGATCGTGGTGTGCATCCAGTAGGCCGGCGAAATCCGGTCAGTGGCCGACTTCAGCTCGCCCAGGAGGTCGCCCGTCATGAAGAGCCGCAGGTAGTCCGGGTAGGTGTCGATGGTGATCGGCACCACGTCGACTTCGCGCTCGTCATCGCTGAACTGGATGGCGCCAGAGGATTTCACGCGGATGCGGGTCCGCTTGTCGAAAATGGAATCGACAAAGCTCCCGTCCTCCTCCTCGAGGCGCTGAAGCTCACCAGGGACCATCTGCGGGTTGGCGATCCGGCGCAGAACGCGCCGGGCGCCCAGCTCGTTCATCAGCGCGGGGCCGAGGCCCATCGACGCGAAGGCCCCCTGCACCGACTGGCGAAACTCGTCGCACATGTGGCGCCATGAACGGATCTCCTCAGCATGCTCCGGGTCACCGTCGAAGGTCATCGTGAAGAAGGCGAAGTAATGAACCTCGCGAGGGTACAGGCGCTCGTTCGGCAACAGGCTCTTGTTGTTGGCCGCGGCATCGAGCATGTGCTGGCTGCGCCGCTCCACCAGTTCCTTGAGCATGGGGTCTTTGCAGTAGCGCAGGCGCCGCGCCTCCCAGGTCTGAATGCGGTCCTCGATCGCTGGGGAGCTGTGCGCGACGAACTGAATCACCGTGTCAGCTGGCGCCCGGGTAATCAGCGACTCGATCTGCTCCTCGATGTCCTTACCGGCGACCATGAGCGGAGAGAACTGGATGCCAAACCCCAGCTGAGGGTGCTTGCCATCATCCCTGACACAGTAGCCATCCTCATAGTCGAGGTAGGGCAGCAGGCTGGCCGGATCATCCCGCTCAGTCAGCGCCTCAGCCGCCTGGAGAGGGAGAGCACGCTCTCCGTAGTCGGGTGCCCCCTGCTGAATCATGCGGCGCAACTGGTGCCGCATGCGAGTCATCGCAGTGATCTTCATCTCAGTCCTCCTGGACGATCTGCATTTGCGGCTGGATGCGGTTCGGGTTCGGCTGGCGGCCACGGCCCGCAGGTGCAATATGCAGCGCGCCCGGCGCGGGACCGATCATGCCGGCGCCGACGCCCTCCTTACGCAGCTCGCCATAGCGCCACGCATCGGGGAGGGTGACGTAGAGGTATTCGCCTGAGCGGAGAATCCCATCGTCACCGCGCCACGGGGCCACCCAGATACGCACGGGCTTGCCCGGCTGGTATACCGGCTGGTCGGTGAGACCGCCGCCACTGTAGGGGCGCCACTGCTCGATCTGCGCCTCCTCAGCCTCGGAGGCGGGCTCCACGCCCTCCATCACCGACTCGCTTGAGCCCTCATTGGCCACAGCCGCGGTGTAGACATCGCTGGTGCCCACGCACTCTTCGCCGAGGTCGCAATCATGCTTGACGGTGGCGCAGCCGCCGAGGAGCAGCAGGGCGCCCAGGGGGATCAACAGCTTCTTGGTCATCGGGTTACTCCTGGGTCGGCATCTTGTCGGCCAGCTCGTAGGCTTCCCACTCAAGCTGCTGACCTTCCTGGATCACAACGGTCCCGCGGCGGCCAGAGGGAACCTCGATCACCGGGAACATGGATTCGGCTTCTTCGATGTAGCGCTCGGCTAGGATTTCCATGGCGCGGCCAGCACCGCCGTACATGCCAACCTCGGCAACGCTATCGGGGTCAACAGCGGTCACCACACCACTGCCGGTCACGGTCTGCTCGGCGCCTTGGGCAGCGGTCGCCGCGAGGCTGCTGGCGCCTTCGGCGAAGCCAGCCAGCATAGCCTTACCCAGCAGGGCGCCAGCACGACGCTCAACCTTGCCGCGCAGCCCCAGGCGACCATCGGAGTCCACGATGTACCCATTGATGGGAGACTCGAGCATCATCCCGGTCTGGGTATCGACACAGGAAATCCGGGTGACATTGATGTGCGCCCGCTCGCTCGAGAGATCGCCGTAGCCACCGCCCATGCCAAAGCAGTCGGCGAGGCGATACCGCGCACTACCCGGGAGGAAGGCGTCGTTCTGGATGCGGAAAAGCACCGGCTGCGGGTTGTTGCGCGTCCGTTCGGCGGCACCAAAATCGGCGCCGGTCAGCATCGCGACCTCGGAGAAGGAGCCCATCGGGAGGAACCCAGCCTTCGGCGGCCCCATATTCTCTTCGTCGTCCTCTTGGGCGACTTCCTCGTTGCGGATGATCCGGGCATTGGACTCACCACTCGAGCCATCGAGCACGATGGGGTCGGCAGGCTCGTCGGACTGCCGCAGCTGGGGCAGCTGAGAGGGGATAACCCCACCGCTCGAACTGGAGGTGGTCTGCTGGCGCGGGGGGAGGTTGCCTCGGCCTGAGTCACTATCACGACGCGCCAGCGGGGGCGGCGGCACCACGCCGGGGTCATCGCCCCGCGGCGGCCGGAGGTAATCAGTCGGCGAGCGATTGGCGCTGCTGTCATTGCCGCGTGACCCGGTGCCAATGCGCACCCCAGCATCGCCGTCGCTATCCGAGGCATTCACCAGGCTCTCGCGAAGCTCCGCCATGGTGGTCTGCATCGTCTCGCGTTCGGTTTCCATGGAGGACTTGATCGACTCCAACTGCTCCATGAACTCTTCGTCACGCTGCTCCTGGCGCTCACGCTGCTGAGCAATCTGCTCATTGGCGTCTCGGAGCTGGCGCTGAAGCCGAGCGATCGTGATTTCCTCGCCCTCGCGAGTGTTCGGCGAGGTGTCTACGAACTCGGGTGGCGGCGGGGCGCGGTCATCATCACTGTTGCGCTCGCTGATCGCCTTACTGGCCACCAGCCACACCACCAGACAGGCAACCCCTCCATAGAGGAGCCACTTGCGCGTCTGTGCCCGCTCCAGCAGGCCTTGAGACACGATCTTGGACTTGGCCTTGGAAACGGCAGAGGCCTTGCCGCCACCGGCTTCCTCGGGCTGTTGTGTGCCTTGCTCTTCAGCCACGGTCCACCTCCACGACGATCATCCGAGGGCGCTGGCGCTCGCTCACCACATCCCCATCCAGGGAGATGGCCACGACACCGGCCCGGTAGAAGTCTCGAGGCTCGACCTCAACAGAGGTGTCTGCCGACAGGACATAGACATTCACCACATGGCCGGAGCCACGGTATTGGTCCTGGGCGGCAAGCCTGAGAGTGCCGCCGTTGGGCATTTCCATGCGGGCGCTGGAGGGGCGACCCGATGGCTCGAACCCGGCAGGGCGGTCACCCTGGAAGGCGGACAGGATGGTGTCGGCAATCCAGCGATCCTTGGGCCGGCTCTCCTGCTCGGGCTTTTCAGACAGGTCGGGGGCATTCCGGTAGCGGAACACCTGAGCTTCGATGTCAGCTTCAGGCGCCAGCTTCACAGTGAAAGCCTCGCCGCTCTTCAGCTGAATGAAGACAGAGAAGGGTTCTGCATCATCAGCCGGCCGAATCAACAGGCCCCGCTTACCATCAGTGGGTACGGGGTTATCCCGCAGCTCGGCTTCGGGGGGAATCACGATCTGCGAGTACGGCTCGGGGAACACGAGCCGGTTATAGGCATCAGTGGACACGGCCACCGTCTGGACTTCATCGCTGGCGCTGGCGAAGGGGGCGGCGACCATGGCCGCCGCCGCGATCAGCCCCAGCATCTTGGGCTTGTTCATTCTTCCTCCACAGAGAAACCAGCGACGTAGGGCACGCCATCGCTGAAGGCGTAGCGGACCCGGTAGGCAATCGGCCGGTCTTCAACCTGCTCGCTGCCAATCCAGGCACGAAGCCGTCCCGTGACCCGAACGGTGTCGTCCAGGGCCTCGGTGTGCTCTACGAACAACGCCTGGGAGCGCTCGGAGTTTTCCAGGTCCGGCAGGCGGCCCTGAAGGTCGTTGCCGACCTTCGCGTACAGGGCCGGGGTCATCCGGTTCTGGAAGCGTGCGTACTGGCTCTCGACGTTGTTCGGGGTCCAGGTGCTGTGCAGCTGGGTGTCAGCTACGGCTATCTCGGTGAGGTAGTCCTCATCGGTGTAACCGGCGCTGGCGCCCACCTCGACTGGCCCCTCCATGAGGTGCAGGTCATAGGGGACCAGCCGGGTCGGCATGTTGGCACTCAGCTGCACATAGCTCTGCATGACGTAGATCAGCAGCCCAGCCAGGAGCAGGGTGCAGAACATCCAGCCCCGGGCCGCGATCCACTGATTACGGAGTGCGTTGAGGTATTTCATCAGCGGATGTACTCCAGGCGCATGGGACGGGGGGCGTACTTGCCAAGTAACGGGTCAAGCCGCAGCCCCATGCGCCACAAGACGTGCTGTACCTGCCCCCGCTTCTGGCCGGAACGCATCTTCTTGGCCGCCATCATGAGCAAGATCCCGGCCACCAGGCCCGGGATGAAGAACCGCATGATGATCCCCACGCCGATAACCATGATGGCCACGACCACCTCGGTGATTTCCCACGCGAAGATGGGGATTGGCGCGTCGACATCTTGTGGAATCCGATAGGACTCGTTGGACATGACCCGTTACTCCTTCTCAGGTGCCTGAGAACCAGCTGAAGATTTCCTTGATCATGAAGGGGCCGACAGCGAACGCGCCGGCAATCCCCAGCCCAAGGAAGGCGGGGGCGGCGGACTGGCGACCCAGGCCCACCAGGCAGCCGATGATCAGCGCGAGGATGGAGATGCCGATACCGAACGGGCCATGCGCCAGCTCCTCCACCTTGTCGGCGAAGTCCTGGAACTCGGTGGACTGCGCCCAGGCGGGCATGGCCATGAAAAGCGTGGTGGCCACCAGCAGGGAACGCTCCCCGATGCGCTTCTTGTTGGTCGTCAGCGACTCCCGCAGCTGGGCGAACTTGCTGGGCTTGGTGCCGCGGATCTCGACGGAAGTAGTCATTGGTACTGATCTCCTAGTGTCGCAAGGACTTGGTTTGCGTATTGCTGGCCTACCGGGCTCTCCGGTGACCCTGCGTTGTAAGCGGCCAAGGCCGCTTCCCAGTCGCCATAGCGCGTGATGTTCTCGTAGAGAATCCACGTTCCAACGGCGATGTTCGTACACTCGTTTTCCAGCAGCTCCTGCTCGGTAATCCCCCACTGCTGGAGGTGATTCCGGTTGGTCTCTGGATCGAGCCACCATGTATTGATCTGCATGGCACCGAGGTCATAGGTGCCGTTCTTGTTCGGCCCGATACGGCCGACTGCTTGGCCGCGGCTTCCGCTTTCTTGCTGGCGGACAGCAGCGACTACCTGGATGGGCACCTCGTAGTAGGCGGCGATCTCAACGGCACAATCGGGTAGGGCGAACACTGACGACCTCCTAGCTCTGAGCCTGATCAGCAGCCGTCGCCGGCTGGCGCTCGCTTTCGGCGCTGGACTGCGGGGTGGTTTGCTGGCGCTCGGCGGGCGGCTTGGGCGCCTCGAAGGGCGTCAGCATGCGCTCGGCGACCATCGCGGTCGGGGTGACCCGATCCATCACCAGACCGACTTCCAGGCTCTCTTCGAACCCGCCCTCGGCGCCTGGCTTGGGAATCTTGCGCAGCAGGCCGGTAACGCGGCCCTCGACATGCAGAGCTGTGCCGGCCGAATACTCCGCGAGGCGGTCGACCACACGACCAAAGGCCGCCATACCGATCACGCCGGTATGCTGGAACGAGCGGCCGAGGTCCGGGCGATCCGGGCCAATCTGGAGGTAGGCGGTGGAGGGCGGCCCCTCCTTCTCCGGGCTCTTTACGCCGCGCAGCAGGCCCACCGCGATGAAGCGGTTGAACAGGTGCTTCTCGATGTTGCCCTCGATCATCGGCGTGGCCGGCTGGATGTTGTTGGCAACCAGCTCAGCGCTCAGGTGTTGCTCGCCGGAAACCTGGGAGCGCCGAACAATGCCGCCCACATGGCCGAAAATCTCGATGTAGGAATCCACCGGCAGCTTGGCCGCACGGTCGGACAGGTGCCCCGGGATGCGCACGATGATCTGGTTCACCGACTGAATCAGCGCGTCGGTGGTGCGCTTGTTCTTGCCGACCTTCAGAACCATCAGGCCGGAGCGACCGGACTCCTTGGGCGGCTCCTTACGGAGAATCTGGGCGTGGGCGATAAAGACGTTCATTGATCTGCCTCCAGGTGAAAAATCTCGGCGCGACGGTTGGCCGCCCGCGCTGCATCGGTCGTGCCGTCAACCAGCTTGGGGTAAGTGCCATGCCCCTCCGTCAGGAAGCGGACATCAGGCCAGGCCTGGCGAAGCTCACGGGCGATCGCATCGGCTCGGCGTTGGGAAAGGGGACCGTTGTAGGTCTCGGGTCCGATATGGTCGGTGTACCCGACCACGAGCACGCGGCCGGTCAGGGCTTCCCCGTCCAGGAAGGACACAAGCTCTCGCCGGGAGGCCGGGGTCAGGGCGGTGGAGTCGAACTCGAAGTGGAATCGCGCCAGCGGCACAGAATCCAGGGCGTCCTTGTACTCATCCGGCATGGCCGCGTACCGGGCTTGCCAGTAGGCCTCGTCATAGATGGTGCCGCCCCGGGCATACCGTTCCAGGCCTTTGCCGGCACCGTAGTACCAGTTGTAGGTCCGGTTGGCGTAGACACCCAGGTGCTCATAGCCCGGGACCAGGACATAGCGACTGGTCACGGTGTTGTAGGCGTCAGGCAACACCTCCCGGCGCTTGGGCTCCTCAGCCGGTGGCTGGGCCACGCAGCCGGCTAGGGTGGCCACGAGCGAGGCGGCCAGCACAGGGTTTCGCAAGGACATCAAAGGTTCTCCAGATACGTGATTACCGCCTCGGCCTTCCCATCCACGTCTCCAGACAGGCTCAGCAGCTCAACACCAGAGCGAGAGACGACAGCAAAGGCTGGGTACTCCCGCAGCTCGGCCCGTTGAGCAAGCCGGATGGCCCGCTCAATGGCCTCGACGGAGCTGCGGTCCTGAATGCGGTCTTCAGAAAATTGGTTCCAGCGGACTTGGGGAACATGAAGCTCGAGATGCGCCAGCACCTCATCGAGGTTTTCGAGAGGGACGCCAGTTTTCCCGGCTGCCAGGAACGCCTCACGGACCTCCTCAGCGATCCCCGGGATCTCACGGGAGGCGTAATAGGCGCGCTCACGCCAGGCACGCTCGAGGCTGGTATGGGAGGGGAGGGGGGCGTAGCGGTACTCAAGCTCTGCGTCTTCGACGGCCGCCTCGATCGCCGGGTGGTGATCACTCATCGCCTGGCAGAACTGGCAATCGAAGCTGGCGAACTCGACCAGAGCGACAGGGCGCGGCTCATCAGCCGTCGCGCCAGCACTGACCCCCGCGGCGAGCAGGGTGGCCGCCAGGGTGCGAAACAGGGTAGGGAATCGACGGGGCGCGAACATCATTCGCCCTCCCCGGTCTGCGCCTCGGGATTGGTGCCTTGATGGCTCTCAATCCAGGCGTCTTCGTGCAGTAGGCGCCACACGGTAAAGCGGCAGGCATAGTCGGCAGACTCGAAGCTCTCCTGCACCGAGTCCTGATGCTCATTGAAGGTCAGCTGTGTGATTGACGTAGCAACATTGCCCACCCACAGAACGGGCTGGCAGGTGCGATCAATGCGTGTTTCTGAGTCGGTCGCCAAGACAATCCATGCGACCCACACAAGGATGGCCACGCCGATCAGCGTGCTTCCGCGTACTCCCATCGTATTCCGCCTCCCAGCGGTGCTCTCTCATCAGGTGCCCGAATGGGCCTCGCTGACTGATAGGGCGGCCACTGACACTAAATGGCGGGGGAGGAGGATTTTTTTTCGATCGGCGCTGGCAGTACGGTTATCACGGGCTCTGCGGCAAGAGATAAAGGCCTAATGCCGAGGGGGTCAGAACAGGGAGAGTTGGTCGGTGGGGGCCGGTGTCGTCGGGGCCGGCGCTGGGGTGGCGCGATCGGGGTAGCAGCCTGACGCATCATCCGCGCCAGCCATCCAAGCCAAGTCTTCTGCCGACCAGGGAGCGTAGGGCGACGGCTGGTAGTTACCCAGTGTCCGGTACAACTCATGCGACAACTGATACGCCTCTCGGCAAGTACGATCCATCCGACCACCACTCCTGTCTCGCGCTTTGCGATCCTATCCCACGGGCCTGAGCTGGCGCGAGCGGTCGACCCGCGCCAGCCAGCCGGTTAGGCGGCGGGGCGGTCGGCCACCAGGAGCACGACCGTCACGCCGGTTCCCGCGAACTCCCCCTGCCGTGGCGCCGACCAGGACACGTCCCAGCCCGGCAGCACGTCCTTGCCGCGGAGAGAGCCCGGGAGCACGGCCACCAGGCGACCGCCTGAGGCGACACATTTCGCCGCAGCGGCAAGGTGCAGTGCTGCTCGGCCCTGGCTGAAGGGTGGGTTCATGACGACCTTGCTGAAGGCGCCAGCCATGCGACCATCCTCAGCCCAGGTCAGAAAATCCGCGTGGTGGCAGGCATAGCCCTTCGCCGCGAGCACCTTGCAATGAAGATCCGCCAGCTCCACGCAGGTCGTCTGCGCCTGTGGCAGCCACTCGGCCAGGTGGCCCTGCCCTGCACTCGGCTCCAGGATCTTGTCGTGCGGGCTGATCTCGGCGAGGTCGACAGCCTCCTCGGCCACACTCGCCGGGGTCGGGTAATACTGGTGCGAGCGTTGCTCAGGCAGGCAGCCGGTCATCACGAGATGCGCCAGCGCCTCCTCGGGGTCATAGTCGAACTCGAAGGTCGCCATATCGACCTTGGCACCCCCGATTCCCACCAGGGCCTCCTCGATGGCTTGGCGCTCGCGTTTCGACTGCTGATCGAGCGTGTACCAGGAGAGGCTGAGCTTGCGGCCGTTGAGCCGGGCGTCGGCGATCTGACTGATCACCGCCGAGGGCAGAGGCATCTGAAGGGCGGCAAAGTGCTTCTTGCTGGCGCCAGCAGAGGGACGCTTACGGAAGGCTGCCGGGATCGCAGCCGGATACCGGCTCGCCAGAATGGCATTGAGTCGATAGGCCAGCTCCGGGTGAACCTCCACATGGCAGGTGCCTTTCTTGTAGAGCTTGAGCCGGATGGCACCACCATCCAGGTCATGCCATACCCCAAGGCGGCGCTTCACGAGATCCAGGGCCTTGCGGGTCGTCCCCGGCAGCGGCTCCTCGCGCCCCATGAAACGCGCCAGTACGGTGCGAAGGTCGTGGATGTAGCCGCAGCGCCGAGAGTCGATGAAGTCCAGCACATCGAGCAGTCCACCGAAGATCATCTTCTTGCTGAATCCTTCAGGGCGGTTGGTGACATGCTGGCCCGACAGGGCGCGAAACACCCCATCGACCTTCTCGGCGAAGAACTCAGCACGCTGCAACAGCAGTTGCTCTAGGGTGGCCCGAACGGTGGCCTCCTCGAACGCCGGGGCCTTGTGGCGACGGATCTCATCATTCCACTCATAGCGCCGGTCAGCCGGCATCACGTCGAGCACATCAGTCAGCGCCAGCGTCCGCTGCCACATACCCGCATCCAGCGCCGCCACAGCACCCTCGACATCGAATAGCCGCGATACCTGATGACCGCCGAAGCGCGAGAGGTCGTGCTGATTCCCCTCCAGGAAGTAGCCCATGGCCGTGCTGTATCCCTCACCAAGAACGAGGTTGGCCAATCCCTCGATCTCCGCTTTCCTCGCCTGGCGCTCACCCACGAGGCCGTCAATGAGGTCGGTGGAAACGGGGGCGAAGAACTCGCCGAGGTCGTCCAGGTATTCGGTGCTGGCGCGGGTGTCGATGGCTTCGTGAATCATGCAGGTGTCCTCCCTAGTAGCGCTCGTGCGCCAGCGCGGCGCCGTAATGTTCCGCGATCAGGTCGTTGATCCGGTCAATGTGGTCGGGGCGTTTCAGCCAGAGGTGCAGGTTCCCGTTCGCAAACCAGCGGCAAACCAGCCACTCCGTTTCCAGCTCCCCAGCACGATCGCCATCGGCCATCAGGGCCGCGTGGCGCTGTTCTTGCAGGCGGTGGGCCAACCGCTCCTCATGGGGCACTTGGGAAGGCTCCAGGCCCTCCAGCACCAGCAAGATTCGCTCCAGGTCGTCCACGCGCTCCCTGGCACTCCCGAAGCTGCGCCAGCCGCCGTGCTCGCTGAACGCCTGCTCGACCACCAGCCGCCGCTTGACCTTGAACGCACTGTGGCTGCGATACCGCTTGCAGAGGCTCTGGAACAGCTCGACCACCCCGCGCCGAAAGACCTCATGGCGTGTCTCGAACAGGGCCACAAAGGTCGATTGCACGTTCTCCCGACTCAACGGCAGGGGGTCATCATCGAGCTGGCGCTGCACCTCCTGTTTGTCCTGGGCGGTCATCACATCACCCAGGCCGGAGCTGTCGAGCAACCAGCGCCAGCCGTTGGCATCGAAGGTCTGCCGCGCCTCGCTGGAGAGCCGGTCACAGAACGCCTCGGGGCGAACGCTGAGATCGTGCCAGGACAGATGCCGGAGCATGGAGGCAAACCGGAAGCTGCTGATGGGCATGAGGGAGGCGGCCTCGGCCAGTTGCGCCGCTGCGCCCTGCACCAGCGCCAGCGCTTTTTCTCGACGCGCCAGCAGATCGTCCATGGCGCCCAGGGCAGGGGAGGGGAGCTGCGTCGTGTCTTGCTGCATCGGTCGCGGCCTCGCTGCGTTGTCGGTACGATGTAAACACCTTACGACACGAAAAGTATTTACAGCAAGCGTTTTTAGCGTGCAATGCACACTTTTTTGGAGGCTGCATGGAAGATAGAGACATCAGCAAAGGGCAGCTATACGCCGCTTTAGCAAGGCTAAGGCTGCGCGGAAGGGCCTGCGATGCTGCCGTTGAAGTGATCGAGGGAGTGTGCGCTACCTATGCCGAGGCTGCGCAACACCACGGCATCAGCCGGGCGGCTGTCTCACAAGCCGCAAAGCGCATTCGGGCCGAGGTTGATCGGGCGTTCGTCACGGTCGAGGTCAGGTTGCCGCACGACTGCGCGAGTGAGCTGGAGGCGTGGGTGAGCGCCAAAGGAGGCAGCGTGTCGGTCGCCCAAGAGTCAAGCTGAGGATGCTGGGTGCAGAGCTGCCAGGGAAGCAGATGGCGCCATGAGGGGTAATCGGGACTGGATCACCCGCAGGGTACTGGGAGCCGGGACAGCAGACGCGACCCTGGAAGGTGAGGGGCTATGGGGCTTTACGCTGCCGTGCGATCCGGTCTGCCGCGTCCATGATCTCGCCAGCGGCGAAGAACATTTCCTTGGCCGAGACTCCCAGGTAGCCAATCGGCCTAGGGAGGCGCACGCCGTACAGCGGCTGGTCGTGTCGCACCGCCTCCTTTAGCTCGACCACCCGCACATTGAGGATGCGGGCTGCATTGGCTACGCCAATCCTTGTCGAGCGAAAGTCCGCCATGCCGTTTCCCTCCTCGGTAGTCGCCACTGACCTGATCAGGCCGCAGGATGCCGAGAGGCATGGCGAGAGGCAAGTCACAACGAGGCTTCGTTGCCGTCGCTGACAACGGGACGATACCGGCTCAAGGCGTCCTCCAGGTCATCAGGGATCTCCAGGCAAGAGCGAAGATCGCATTGGGCGTGGATCAACAGCGCCAGCTTTGGCGTCCACTCAGGTAGCCCGAGGTGGCCGATGTACTCCTCCGCTACCGGGCCAGCCAGGAATTCGGCCGCGGAATACTGGTGCTTGAGGTTGTCGCTCTTCAGGTCATCAATGGCCTTCAGGAATACCTGGGAGAGAAGCTGGCGCTCGGGCAGGGTTTCCTGCCCTCCAGGAGCGCCAATGGCAACATGGTGGCCGGGGATCAACACACTGGCGAGGGACGAAGTGAGGCTTTCCATGGTCTTGCTACTCCCCTCCTGCGGTAGACGCCTTGTTGCTCACGGAGCCTTCGATCGCCGCCATCACGTTCATGGGGCGCGATACGCGATCGAAACGGGCCTCACTGGTGCCCGTGCCAGCGGCGGACATTTCCACGGTGCCATAGCCCAGCAGCCGCCCCATGATGGTCTGGTTCACCTCAGTTGAGCGGATGTGGTGGATGTGAAGCGGCGTCACGCGCCGGGCGATGATGCCATGGCGCTCAATGACGCGATCCGACTCGATGACGTACTTGTGAGCAAGTCGCTGGTAGGCCACGTTTAGCAGCCCCCAGGCAGCTACCCCCATCCCGGCCCAGGTAAGGGCGACAGTCAGCGGCGCGGCGGGGTTTGCCCCGGCCAACGTGAATGGGGCTTCGGGGGCAACATACAGTGCCGCCCCCACGGGGATGAGCAGCCAGTAGCCCAGCAAGGCACGGTGACTGACTCGATAGGTGATGCTCGTACTCATCGAACTATGCTCCGGCTTGGGCCACCTCCGCTTTTTCAAGCCGGTGGCGCAGTTGGGTATGAGCCGTCTCAACGTGATACAGCTCAATTTGGTCGTCAGGCCAGCGGATCAGCACGAAGCCATCGCGCAGCAGGTGTGTAAGAGGGGTAGGGCCACGGATGACGGGAGCGGGAGTGCTGTCGATGCAGCGCAGCTCCCAGCGGCGAGTCGAGCGGTCATAGAGGAGCGCGGCGTTTTCCTCGCCGCCAGGCCACTCAAGGTTGCAGTCGCGGGCAAGGCGCCTGACTAACTGCCGGGCCTGACGGGTGCTACGCTCGCTCATACGCGACCTCCAGCCCCCAGACTCGCTCAACCGCGCTTTCGATCTCCTGCCTCACGCGATCCATCGTCAGTAATCGCGATCCCTCCTGGTCGATCCCCAGCACGAGTTTCCCGTTGCGCTCCTGCATCGTGGCCCGTCCCACAACGAGCCTCGACAGCAGGGAAAGGTCGGCTTCTGCCTCCTGAATCAACGTATCAGAGTCCATTATAAAGCCTTATCTATACAATACGACGTTTTTTAGTTAAGTCTACCCGGCGCATTAGCGGTCGCCTTGCCAGGCCATGCGGTTGCGGTATCAGACCAACGCCTTTGCGGTACACTCGCTCTTGCGATTTCGCATGCGAAATCCTGACCCGAAGCAAGCATACTGATACTCAAATGATGCCGCAGCGACTTGAGCTGTAAATCGTCGTATTGTATAATTTCAGATATAGGGCAACATAGCTCGGGATCACAACCAAGGGAGAGAAGACAATGATGATCAAGCGCACACTCCAAGGTCTGGCCGCCACTTCACTGCTCGTCCTGGCGTCAGGCTGTGCTGTGCCGCAAAGCGCAGGGAACCTCCAAGGGGTCGCAGCCAATGCGATCGGCGGCGTTGCCGACGCGATTAGCGGTCGCAGCTCCAATAGCGCCAGCGCCGCAGGCGCACAGGCAGCGGGGCAAATGGGTGGCGTTCGCGGCATGGTGAATGGCGGAAGCGCGGCCATGAGCGGAGCCGCCTACGGTGCGGCTGGTGCAGCGGCGCTGGGCGTGGTCGATAAAGGGATGCGCGGGGCTTTTGCTGCCATGCAGGGTGAACCCGAGGTAGGGTTCGGGGACGTGGCGAACATGCGCCAGAACGTAGCTAAGAGCGATCCGTATGTGGATGCTGAGGGTCGCACCTGCATCGACTATCACATCAGCGTCACAGGCGGCCCCGAAGACAACGAGCAGAATGTCACCACTTGCCAGAACGCGACTGGCGACTGGGAAAAAATCTGATCGAGCAAGGGGTCGCGTCCGGCGCGGCCCCCAACCGTAAGGAGAGCATCATGGGCGACGACAACCTCAACACTTCACGCTTCACCAAGCCTGCCCTGGAAATGACCCGGCTTGAGGCTTACACGATGGTCGCAATGCACGCGATCCTGCTTGGCGAGGGAGGGGGGCAACTATCCCCCGAGGAAGTCGGAGAGAACGCTGCTGCCATGGCCGAGGCATCCCTGTCGGCTGCCTCTGACACTCTGGATGAACAGTCGGATGAAGCTGCCACTCCGGCACAGTGAGAGGGGCGTCGTCACCCCATGAATGCCCTGAGCCGACCGGGCAGCCTCAACGCTGGGGTTGCCCGGTTTTTCTGCTGCTCAGTGTTCTTTCTCGCGCTCCCGATCAAGCCACTCGTTGGTGAGCTGAATCTGGTCTTGGAAAGGGTACATCAGTGGTGCATTAGGCTCGTAGACCCCTTCCGCCACAGCAGTCTCCAGGTGTCGATGGGCTTTCTCGTAGCCTGGAACGTGCAGGCGCTTGATCATTTCCAACAGCTCCTCCCGATCCGAGAACCGGCCATCTGACACCATTTGCAGGAGCTGCATCAGCCCATCGGGCGAGAGGAAGAATGGCAGCTCAAGATCCTTCACCGAGCTTCTGGAGCGGGCAAATTCTTCCCTACCGTCATACTGGCAACCCCCAGGCCGCGGCGATGCAGGGCGATGATGAACAAGCCGCAGCCCGTATTCACGATCGCTGTCGTGCTCATACAGCCACTCTACCCAGCCGTTCTTAGCCTCGGTGATGCGACCTCCGCATGTGTCACACGTCCACTCTGACATGCCTGCCTCTCTGATCCGGGAAATGACACATCGAGCGTGCCACACATCGCATCCTTCGACATAGCAATAACCGCACCCAGAAGGCCGGGGCGATTTCGCATGCGAAATTCGATCTTCCCCTCCCTGAGTGACGGTCACGCCCCTACCCCTGCTGTGACACCGGCTCTCCTTGGGCCGGGAGCAACGGCTCAGCCTGCTGGCATAGTCCTATATATAGGACTATAATAGAGCCACATCCATTCGTCGGGACAGGTGAACGCATGGCATCTCCATTGGCTTTTGCCTCCATCAATCAGGCCCAGGGCATGGTGGCCTTGAGGACTTTCCACCTCCCGGAAGAGGAGGCGGAAACCGTGGCCACCCTGTTGGCTAATCGCGTGATCAAAGGGGCAAGCGCCCATCGAGAATGGTTCGTCATATCCGCCGACTTTCCATGGGACTGCGCGGGGCAATACCCGCATGAGGCCGCTCATGCCGATCTACCGGTGTTGTGCTCCCTCGCCAAGGAAGCACGCAGCGCTGGCCTCCGGTGGCTCATGCTCGACCCCGATGCTCGCCCTGTTCCCGGACTTCCCATCCATGACTGGAAAGCCACGTTTTGCAGCGAGGCAGCTGCGTAACTCTGCATCACGGAGCGATCTCATGACCGATCACAACCAGAACATCCCGCTGCGAGGCCGCAGGGCCTCCCATGAGCACCCGCAATTCCCCCGTCAGGACTGGCAGCTCGAATATCAGAACGGCGACACACGACTCGCCTACTGGGACTGGGTTGCCAAGGTCCGCGAAGAAACACGGAGCCTCCGTCACCATGCTGGCGCTTGAACAAGCAACCTCGGCAACTCGTGCCGAGGCACCCTCGACCCTCATGAGCATCCTGGATCGCCTGCTGAGTGAGCTAACCCCGAAAGGCATCGGCAAGCTGGACAACGGATCGCTCGAGCGCGTCACGCTCGGAACAGCCGCGCAACAGCGGCACCCGGGCAGCCTCGAGGAGCTGGTGTACGCGCTCGGCCAACTGCGTAAAGGCATGCTGACCCTCACAACCGAATCGGGAGAGACAGCCTCACTGACCGTCGAGCCCGGCCGACGACTCCCCATCACTTCGATGCAAGCCTCCTGCTCGTCGGTCCTCCTCTCGGTGGTCGACGCCTGGGAGGCCTGCCGCTGGGACGCGGCGTGACCGCATTTCCATGGTTTCCACGCCTTTCCATGCCCGGTGGCCACGCGCCCTGGATAGCCGGAAAGGCCCGCCGAGCCCCATGGGTTCGGCCTTTCCATCAACCTGACACAAGGAATGACCCATGACGATGAACACTGATACGGCCCGTCGCGAACTGAGCCTGCACACCCTGTTCGACCACCTGGAGCCCGCCCAGCAACAGCAAGCGATCGATCGACTCCTCGAAGGTGAGAGCTGGGACAGTGTTGCCAAGCGAGTGAACCAGTGGGTGGAAGAGGCGGACTGGGAAGCCAGCGCCATGGCTCAAAGCCAATGAGCCAGTTGAACGTCTAAGGAGGACTTTCCACATGAGCACGAGTCGCGTCCTGGACAAGATCCAGAAGTGCATGAACCTCGCCAGCAGCGACAATCCGGCAGAGGCGGCTGCCGCGCTGCGCCAGGCCCAGAAGCTGATGGAGAAGCACAACCTGACCGCTTCAGACCTGTCGTTGCACACCGTCAGCGAGGCCGAGGCGCGGGGTGCGTCTCGTGCGAAGTCGCTGCCTGCCTGGGTGGTCTTCCTGAGAAGTACCATCGGCGGGGTGTTTGGCGTGCAAGTCATGAACCGCTACCAGAAGCTCGGTGGTGCCTGGCAGAACTGGGCTGTCTTCGTCGGCATCGGCGAGAAGCCCCAGGCGGCCCAATACTGCTATGAGGTGCTGTTCCGGCAGATCAGCGCTGACCGTAACCGTTACAAGAAGGAGCTGCACCCGCGCATGGCGCCTCGCCGGAAAAGCCGCCATTGCGACCTGTTCTGCGAGTCCTGGGTACAAGCCGTGCGCTCCAAGGTGGAGGCCATCGCGATCAGCGATCAGGACCGCGACGTGATCGAGCGCTTCAAGGAGAAGACCTACGGCGAGGTGGAAAAGGGCGAGTGGCGCGAGCAGCCGCCAGCCAGCAGCGAGCAGGAGATCCATGCGATCCGCTCGGGTCGCGAGGCCGGCAAGGCCGCGCAGCTCTTCCGCGGCGTCGGGGCGCAACCGGCCCCGGCACAGATCCACCTCGAGGAGGGCGCCCTGTAGGGCGCCTGGAGTGGCCGCGATCATGAACGACGCAATGCAGCGTCTGCGGCGCAAGCTGCAAAGTGCCAAGACGAACGCGCCCAGCAGCGACCACCATAGTGACCTCGAGCAGCAGCAGGCCATGCTGGAGATATACCCGGTGTCGAGCTGCAACTCGTGCGGCAACATCGCCTACCCGTTGAGCTACTACTGCACCAATCCAAGCTGCGCTGAGTACAGTCAGCGTGACCATCCGCTCCTCGGCAATGTGACCCTTGGCCATATCAATTTCCAAGGCCAATGGCTCACGCCGGGCGAACACTTCTGCTGGATCATCCAGCACACACCATCAAAGGGATAGGACACTACCTATGTCACGACACGGCTTCTTCAAGGTACTGCACGACCCCACCGAGGCTCAGGAAGACCTCACCGACCTCGTAGGGTACGACCTCTATGATTGGCTCAGCCATGGCGTGGCCGGCTACGACGAGCCCCTGGGGACGTTCTTCTTCAACCTCGAGGGCAGCTGGATCTTCGGGGTAGAGAGCAATGAGATACCGACCATCGGCATGCTGCAAGCCATCCTCTCGGCGATCTTCCGGGGCGCAGAGCTGCCCTTCAACCAGGAAGGCCTGAGGGCGATCGCTGAAGAGGTCGAGGGCTCACCCGCTGTGCTCTCGTCGGCAGAGGCCGCGGACCTATCCAACAGTGTCTCGACATCGTATCTTGAGGAGCGGGTCGCCCTGGCCAACTACTTCCGCGGCGAGCCCGAGGCGGCCTCCTTGAGCAGCGATGCTGAGGACGAGCCCCCCGCCCCCGAGGCGCCACCGGAGCCAGCTGAAGATGCCGGTGAGCCCAAGCGAGGCTTTCTGAGCAAGGCCCTACACTCCCTTTTCACGAACCGATAATCCCTGATGCCACAGCCCACCAATCTCATAGACTCCTGGCTCCATGTCGCCACCGCTGGCGACAAGCACCCCAAGTCGGAGGCCCTGGCCCAGCTCAACCGAGACCTGGGCACCAAGTACCGTCCGAACAGGCTCTATGAATGGCGGGCTGGCACCTACCCAGTGCCACCCCATGTGCAGGCCTACATGCTGCATGCCGCGCTCAGCTGGATCATCCAGGAGGAGGGCGGCAGAGTGCCAGAAGGTGACGCCGAATTCACCGACAGGGTGCTCCAGCGCATGCTCCCCCCGCCAAGGGCGAAATAGCGCCAGCTTTACCGCCTTCTGAGTCGTCTCAGCCCATCTTCACGGTGGGCAGCTCATCCCATGAGGTCAGGAACCGCGGCGTCTGCCGTGCATGCCGCTGGCGCCAGCGCTCATCCTGACGGCGCCCCCCAAGCGTCACCGTGCCCCGGCCGAACTCGCGGTTGAGGGCATCCATCACGCCCATCACCTTCGCCGACTGCTGGCGCTCGGCTTCCGTCTGCTGACCCTCGAGCCAATCGAGCTGCATGCCTTCACGATCCGCGAGGTCGACCATCATGACGCCTGCCTTGGCATAGAGCAGCCCTGGCCGATAGATGGCTTCCAGGGCGCGTTGTGCCGCAGCGACGATCAGCCGGCTGTCATCGGTCGGCCGCGACAAGGTGAGGGTCAGGCTGGGGTAGTCCTGGGGGAGGTCGCTGCGAAAGCGAGGCGTCGACAGGAACACCATCACGGCCCGGGCCACGGACTGCTGGCGGCGCACCTTCTCAGCGCCAGCCTGCGCATGCGATCGAACAGCCTCGCGTAGATCCTCGAGGCGCCCGGTGGTGCTCCCGAACGTGCGGCTGGTCATGATGTTCTGGCGCTTCTGGTCGATGTCATCCAGGCGGATCACATCCTGGCCGCGCAGCTCCCACAGGGTCCGCTCCAGCACAATGCCGAAGCGCCTGCGGATCTCGCTGGGATTGGCCTCGCGAAGATCCAGAGCGGTGTGGATGCGCAGCCGCGCCAGCTTCTCGCCTGTCCGGCTCGCCACGCCCCACACATCTGTCACGGGCATGCGCCCCAGGTGAGCCCGGGTCGCCGGGTGGTCCGCCTCGAGGACGCAGACACCCCCATAGGCGGGTTGCTTCTTGGCGATGCCGGTGCCCACCTTCGCCAGGGTGCGAGAGGGCGCCACGCCGATCGAGACAGGGATGCCGGTGCTGCGCTGGACGATGTGACGCAGCTCCTCAGCATGGGCTTGCAGGGCCTTGAGGGAGAGACCAGAGAGGTCAACGAACTGCTCATCAATACTATAAGCCTCCACTGGGCCGGTCGTCGCCCGCATGGTGGCCACCACCCGCCTTGAACACTCCCCGAACAGCGGGTAGGCCGAACTCAGCAGCACGGTCTGCTGGCGCACCTCATGAGGCAGCTGGAATACCGGCGTGCCGTTGGCCACCCCCATCGCCTTCAGCTCGTTCGACCGGGCCACGATGCAGCCATCTCCCGAGGAGAGCACCCCTACAGGGCGCCCCGCCAGCTCAGGCATGAACACTCGGAAGCAGCTGACGTAGAAGTTGTTGCAGTCGCAGTGCCCGATCATCACCGGCCTCGGCGACGATGGGAATGGATGTTGTGGGTGACCACGCCCCAGGTCTCACACGCAACGCCACGCAGCGCGATAGGCGGATACTCGGGGTTCCCCGACAGCAACGCCGGCTGGCCATGCCACTGGCCCAGCTGCTTGCAGGTCAGCTCCCCGTCGAGAGCGACCACGATGATGTCTCCCGTCACAGGCGCCAGCGATCGATCAACGATGAGCAAATCCGCGTCATAGATGCCGTGGCCCACCATGCTGTCGCCCTTGGCCCGACAGAAGTAGCTGGCGCTGGGGTGAGGGATCAGGTGCTCGGTGAGGTCGAGGACACGATCAAGCTCCGCGTCGGCGTGGATGGGGAAACCGGCTCTCACTTCCCCGGCCATCAGTGGCAGGGTATGGCGGGAATCGCAGGCCGACTGCCCCAGGATCTCGAGACCGTAGGGGGTAACGTCATCATGCTGAAGGGGTGGCATGTCTCTCTCCCAATACTGTATATGCGCACAGTATCTGAGAGGTGGTAGGCTCACTGCAAGCTGGCACCACTGTCAGGATCGCCTCTACCTACCTCATGAGACCTGAATCCAGGAATGAGGAGGCACCATGACCATCAACGAACCGATTTTCCGCACCTGTATCACCTGCGGTCTTGACCACCCCGGCAGGGGAGACGACTGTTGGCGCTGCGTAGGCTTCAATGAAGAGGTCGCGGCGATGCGCGATCGCGAGAGGCAAGAGCAAGATGCCATCGAGCAGCAGCTCCAGGCAGACATCGAAGCGGGAACCTATGGCCCTTCGGCGCCAGCACCACACTAGCCATAATCAGCACCCTTCCAGCCCCAGGTTCTCCTGGGGCTTTTCACGTTTGGGCGCCGCCGCTACAAGCGCTTGTCCGGGGCAAACACGACTTCTTCGGCACCATCGACCAATGCCTGGAAGTCGGGATGATCAGGATTGACGAGGTAGTTCCTCTCCCTGGGTGCGACGACACTCGGGAGCGCCAGCGCCAGGCTCGACTGTCCCTCGAGCCAGTCGTCACCGATCTCAGCAGTGGAGGGGGGCGCCGGCTCAGCTCGCCAGTCAGCTGGCAACACGTCCTCCGGGAGCTGCATCAGCAACTCTTCTGGGAACGTCACCTCCAGGAGCGCATACTCCTTCAGCAGCTGGTTGTCTTCCAGGTGAACCATCACCTCGAGCATGGCCAGTGACTCGGTGCTCGCGAGGTACACGCAGGCCTTGCCTTTGCTGTTCCAGCGTCCGCCGTACAGTCGAGCCCCCTCACCATCAAAGGCTGTCTTGAGCCACTTCCGCTTGACGAGCCGATAGCCGCGTACCGAGGTCATGCAAAGACGCCGTGCTCAAGTCGACCGATCAGGTCCAGGACAGCTTCAGCGCCAGCAGTCGTAGCCACCATCTCCACCGGGCGACGGCCACCAAGCCCTCGTACCGGGCTGAGGAGCCATTCCCTCGCCTTTGCCTTGTCGCCCTCGAACAGGTCCACCGCGCTCTTGTAGACCTCAGCGAAACGGTACAACCGATCGCCCTCGGCCGGCTTGAAGTAGCCAGTGTCAGCGCGGCGCTTCAGAGTTGCCGGAGGGATGACCACATACCGCGCCAGCTCCTTGCTCTCGAGCCCGGAGGCCTCGGTGAGCTTGATGTAGACCTTGTACGAGACGCCCTCACTCAGCGCCTCATGCAGCTTGGCGCCACGCGGGGGAAGGCCAAGAGCCTTCCAGAAGTCGTCCTTCCGGCGCTTCAGCTTCGGCCGATACTCTTTGATCGCGGCTTCCATAACCCCTCCTCGTATCATTTGATACGCCTTCAGTGTATCAGATGATCTGCGTTATCCCGCCATCCCTCTGCCGCCCCCATGGGGGGTCAAGCGCTCGACCGTAGCTTCTCGATCTCATCCAAGGCTGCCTCCCGCTCTCGGAACCAATGGTCGCGCCGTGCCTCAGCCTGGGCCTTTTCGTCCTCCAGGCGGGCAACACGTCTGGCCAGGCGTATGCACTCACGACGCAGATCCTGCTCCGACATATCGCGGTAATGAGCGATCGCTGCTCCCATCTCGACACCTCCTTGCCTGCACAATCCCTCCCCATCACGCCTTCGGCTTGGGGATCTTCACGCCTTCCAGGTTGTAGTGCTCGCCC
Organism: Halomonas sp. THAF12; assembly: GCF_009363675.1. Classification (NCBI taxonomy): domain Bacteria; kingdom Pseudomonadati; phylum Pseudomonadota; class Gammaproteobacteria; order Oceanospirillales; family Halomonadaceae; genus Halomonas; species Halomonas sp. THAF12. The sequence continues at coordinate 68,400 of NZ_CP045400.1, forward strand.
AGCTCGATAGCCCGACGCACCGATTCCAGCACCGGCTTACGCACCGTGCGATAGCGGGTCGACTCCGGTGAGGCAAACCAGCCCTTCACTGTCTCGACGCTGTAGCCCGTCAAGGCCGCGACATGCTCTTGCTTCAGCCCGTGGCGCTCCATGAGCTGGCGCAAGGCCTCGTTACTCGATGTCTCTGATTTGCTCATCTGCGTCTCTCACTCAGGGCCGCCCGCCGTGGCGAGTGGCCAAATCCATAGGGGCGCCTGCGGTCTTGTGCTGGCGCCAGGAAGGGATTACGCCTCAAGCCCCCAACGCTGGCGGGCACGATCCAGCGCCGACCGGGGCGGCGAATCCTTGGCTTCCTCAGCGTTGAAGTGCGCCAGCAGCTGACCAAACAGCTCTCGGTCGTTCAGGTCGAGGTCAATCCCTACAAGGTGATCGACAGCCTGATGAATCTCGATGGTCGTCCAGGGGTCGAGCTGGGCGATCTCCTCGTTGTCGCGGATCAGGCGCTGAATTTCGGCATGGTCCTTGATCGTCGCCAGCTGGCGCTCTCGCATCTCTTCGTCCGGCATACAGCCTCCAGTTCAACGGCTTGGACATAAATCAAATTCTATATGTGCAATGCACACCTTGGCAAGTATGGGAAATGCCGGCGATAGCCCATGATTGATATTCGGGACCGTGCCGGAAGCGGGGAATCTGCTGAAAAAAAGTGTGCGCAAACCTTCAAAAAGTGTGCATTGCACACTATAATGACAGTCATCAGGTGGAGGCCAGGGCCTCCTGAATACCGCCAACGCAGGACGAGCACCGATGACGACCTACTTCATCCCCCTGTTCACCCTCCCAGCCATCGTGGTCGAGCCCGGCCACTACCTGACTCGGGCCGGTGAGCGAGTCCTGGTCGAGCGGGTTTCCAGCCGGCACGACTTCTACTGCACAGGCCGCTATATCAGCTCCGGCACCGCCGAACGGTGGCACAAGACCGGAAGGATCATGGCCACCTCCGAGACGCCCAACGACATCGTGAAGCGCCTGTAACCCACGAACCAGCTGCCAACATCCGAACGCGAGGAACCCCCATGAAGCTCAACATCATGCACCCGCTCTATGTCGTCGCCGGCCTCTCCAGCCAGAGCGAGCCCGGGAACCAGTGGATGCCGATCTCCACGCAGACCTATCCGGTGCAGCACGTCGCCGAGCGCGAGGCCGAGAAAATGGCCCGCCGTGCTCGTCCTCACGAGCAGGTCGGCGTCATCGAATACAGCGCCGATGGGGCGCGGCTGGTCGGCCAGGTCCATCAAGGCGCCAACGCCTGAAGCAGGACAACGCATCGCACGAGCCGAACAACGACAAGGGAAGGGAGTAGACCATGAACCTGGCGATCAACCTGGACACCGAAACCGCAGCACCGACCACCTTTGAGCCGGCCGCGGCGCCGCTGCCCCAGCGGGCGCGGCAGGCCATCGACCTCCTGAAGGCGGTAGTTACCGAGCGGCCCACCTCCCTGTTGATCGCCTATTCGGGCGGGAAGGATTCCACCGTGGTCACCAGCCTTGCGCTGGCGGCCCTGGCCGAGCTGGCGCAGGAAGGGAAGCTGAATGCGGACATCGGGCACATGGCGGTGACCTCCAACACCGGCATCGAGAACCCCGTGATCGAGCGTCATGTCGGTAGCCATCTGCGTGCCATGCGATCGTTCTGCGCCGAGCACGCCATTCCCCTGAAGGCACAGTGGGCCTTGCCGAGCCTAGCCGAGAGCTGGCAGGTAAGCGTCCTGGGTGGCCGTCGCCAAATGGCCTGGCCCAGCGAAGGGCAGAGCCAATACTGCTCCGTCGACTGGAAGATCAAGCCGATCGACGCGCTCAAGCGCCAGCATGCCAAGTCCCTTCCCAAGGGAGTGCGTCAGGTGACCCTGCTGGGCAGCCGGTTCGAGGAGTCCGCTCGCCGTGCGGCGAACATGGCAGACCAAGGCGCCGGGAGCGGCGTGGTGGATCACCAAGGGCGCCTGCTGGCCTATCCCATTGCCGATTGGACGACCAGCGACGTGTGGGACTACATCCTGTTCGCCCAGCCCTTTGGACAGGGAGGGCCTTTCCCGAGCTACGCCACCTCTCTGGCGGACGTGCTGGAGGTCTACAACAGCGCCAACGGCGAATGCTCCATCGTCGGCGACAGCGGCAAGCGGACCCCGTGCGGCGCTCGCACCGGCTGCTGGGCCTGCCCGTATGCCGGTAAGTCTGACGAAAGCCTCACCAACATGGCCAAGGACAACCCGGAGATGGCGCCGCTGCTGGCGCTGCGCCAGTACATCGTCTCACTGCGTCATGACGTGGGCGCCCGGAACTTCATCGGCACCGACATCAAGGACGGTGGCGGCATCAACATCAGCGCTGCCGGCTACAGCGGCCGTGTCCTGCTGGACCTGCTGCGGGCCTGCCTGACCCTCGACGCCGAGGAGATGGAGCGCTCAGACAACCCGGCGTTCCAGATCATCACCCCGCAGGAGCTGGTCGCGATCGAGTGGAGCTGGGCTATCCGCGGTATCCAGGTGCGCCCGTGGGAAGCCACCCGCGCCTGGGTGGAAATCCACCACCAGGGCAAGCGCTTCCCCATTCCCAGCGCCAGCACCGCCGCACCGGCCCAGGCAGGCGGCCAATCACTGCACCCCTTGGAAGGGGAGACCCTGGGCTCTGTCACCACCCCGCTCATGGCCCATGCCGGCGTCACAGTGGCCACCGGCTCTCGCCTCGAGGTCGACCCCGAGGGCGCCATGGAGATGCTGAGCATTGAGGGCGACATGCTGGCGGCCGACACCGATAAGGCCCCGGAGAGCGTGGCCAACTCTCTGCTCATGCGCGGCGTGGTCAGCATCCCGGCCAGCCGCCGCGGCGAGCTGGATCGTCGCCTTACCGCCGTCGCTCGGCTGCGCGAGGAAGGCGTCATGCAGTGGGCCTTCCACGGTGGCCGCCCTGAGCTGGCCAGCAACGAATTCCAGCTGGAGATGGTGGGATAATCCCACACCACGGCCCCGGGCAATCCGGGGCCTCAGTTTCTCATGCGAAATCGTCACCTCAGGTGGTAGACAAAAAAGGCCCCGGGCGAAACCCCGGGGCCTACTTACGCATGCTCAACCGGCTCCGTTATTCCGGCCCAGAAAGCGAGATGATGCCACCCTCCTGGGTCGGGCTCTCTTGCCACCAGGGCTGCATCGGAATCAGCTGGCATCTATCGATCGCATCGGCATTGGCATCGTAGAACGCTTGGTAGCGCTCGATGTGCTCAGCGCAGAACGCCTCAAGCTCAGCGATCGGAAGGCGAGGTGAGTAGATCAGACCATGGCCTTCCTCCAGATCCGTGATCAGTGCCGTGCCATCATCGAACTCCGCTAGGCCTGACCCCACCAGATCCATGGCCATGACGATGTGCTCTTTGTCATCGGCAAACTCGCCGAGCATCAAATTGATCGGGCCAGGGTCATAGGGCTTCCCAGGAATCCGCGTCACCCCCGCTTCTTCATAGGGCGGTGCAGTCACGGTGGCGACAGTGCCCCCGTGTGAGATCAAGTCCCCGACCACTAGCTCTTCGACGGGCTTGGGTGCCCAGTGATCATACTGGAACGTGCTTATGGCCTTCATTGCTTCCTCCGCTTGTCCTACGCCTTTTGACTCTGGTGCATAGCGATAACCCCAAGCCCTACAGCAGCGACTCTTGCGCTCCAGACGACCCACTCAGGCGCATGGAAGAACTGCAACAGCCCCAGGCTTGCAAGACTCAGTGCTCCAGCGGCCAGAAGGGGGAATACCCACTTGTCCATTTCGCTTCCTTTTCATCGATCAGAGTGTCAACGACCTTCCACCACCAAGACACTGCCGCTATCACCGCTTCCGATCACGCGCTGCATGGCCGCGTAGATGCGCTTGATCCCCCGGTCGGACTTGAGGCGCCTGAGCGCTTTCGGGCCGAAACGCCAGAGCCCCATCATCTCGTCGGGCAGATCACCGGCAATCCAGGCCTCCTCCACTGTCTCCTCGTCCAGCTTGAAGCCCACGATCTTGAGGTGGCGGTCGGTGCCGGCCGCGAGCAGACTCCGGTAGTAGGCCTCCGGCTTCTCCAGGGGGGCAGTGTGCTTGTACTGGTCCCAGGGCTGGTGGTAGAGGACGTTCGGCTTTGGCAAGGTCTGCCAGGTCGACAGCACCTCCTCGGGGCCATCCCACTCCACCACTAGGGCCGCGCCGGCTGCCTCAACCTGCTGACCATCAGGGGACAGGGCAACGGGCTTGCCGCGCACCGCCATGGCATACAGGTTCAGGCAGGCATCAGTGTTCAGCGGGTCGACTGAGAAGGGCACATAGCGGCCCGTCCTCGCGATCTGGTAGGCCTGAACCGGGCCGGTTACATGGAACAAGCATGTCGCCATTCACAATTCCCTTCGTGGGTGGTTTGTAGTAAAGCCGCAGGCCACAGCGGCTTGTCGAGCCACCAATGCTAGCTGCCGAATGTCTTGCCGAGCCTTCACGAGGTCGAACGACCGCGTTCCCGAGCGGCTATCGTTCAACTGAATCATCCAGACCAGCTCATACTCGCCGGGAACGAAATGCGCCCTTACCCACCAGTTGTAGATGAAAGCCTGGATACGGATGTGGTCGTCACACTTCTGCTGCAAGCACCGCGCATACGACTCGCTAGCGCTGAACATGGCATAAGGGGAAGTCGACATTGTTGTTGAGGCCGGCATCCCGAAGAATTGCAGTAGCCAGCTGACTCCCGAGTGTCCAATGCTTCGCGTGTGGCCCTCACAGCTGGCCAAGGGGTTCGCTCCAGACTCATACAGTGCATCTGTGAGCGGCTGGATGCCCGGCTCAATGAGGCCTTCCGCCACTGCTTCCGGGTAGCGTTTCAGGCCGTGGGCATCAGCGATCTCCTCGAGCATTCATACGTTCCTTCTGGATGGGGGCAGCATCAGTCATCGTCCTGCTGGTTCTGTCACACGTCGTCAACGTCTCTGCCAAACCTGTCGAATGGGCCTAACGGCAACGGGAACTCTTCTGGCAGCCATACCCGACTGAGCAACGGCGATAAATCGTCACGACTCATCTCGCGCTGGGCAATCAGCGTGTCGGTGAGCGCCTTGAACACCTCCATGTTCATCTCGAAGAGGGTGCGCACCAGGGCAGTTTGCTCGGCCTGCAACGCGATCAGCTGGGCATCGTTGTGCTCATGCTCCCACCGGGTCTCCGGGGCGGGGTAGTACATGCCACGGTAGTGGCAGGCGAGGTATTGGCGAGCGATGCTGAGCCAGCGCTGGTGATCGTAGCCACTGCCCAGCGTCGATTCGCCGTGGATTACCTCTTCACCAATCCGGCCGGCAAGGAAAACCAACATGTACCATTCCGCAAAAGCCTTCTCGTGAAGGCGGTGCTTGCTGGATAGGGCGGTGACAAACCCCAGCGGGTCACCCTCGGCCGCCTGCGCGTTCACCACCACCTTCATGTCAGCTGGGAGACCACCAAGCGCCGCGAAGACCAGGGCGTGACCAGCCTCGTGCGCGGCCGTGTAGTGACTATCTCGCGGTGTCTGCGGCAGAGGGGCACGCGCCAGGCGGGCACTGGCCATGCTCTCAGCCGCGTTCCCGCCCTGCGCGATACCCGCAGAGGCGAAGGGAAAACTGAAAGCGCTCGCCTGTAGAATCCACCGGCAAATCACGGCCGTGGCGGCGAGTGCCGCCGCTTCGCCAGGACTCGCCGCGACCCACTGGAGGGTTTCATCACCCACCGCGCCGATGCCCCACAAGGCAATCGCGTAGCCCGTGAGCCCAAGGCAATACTGGGCCAGCATGCTCACAAGAGAGGGCACCGCCCCCAGCACATACCGGATAGGCGGCACCAGGGCGACACCCAGCAGCCCAAGGACTTCGACCCAAGACTGCATATCCTGAACCAGCGGTGCGTCTGGCGTTTGTCGGTGACTCATTGCCAGGGCCATGACCGCCAGCAGCGAGGCCACGACGATTGCCACCCTTCCGTAGTCCCCAGCCATGTGCTTCATCGTCGCCCAGCGGCGGGCAAGGGTATCGCGATCGCTCAATATCAAGTCGGCACCGGCCACCCCCGCCAACCCTGACAAAAAGCCGATCACCACCGAGGCTTCGTAGCCTAGCCACCACCTCGCCACACTGATGCCGGCTGCGATCGCACAGCCCAGCCCGGCACGCTTCGTCAACGGGTGACGCACGGCACACTGCACCCTCACTAGGTACTTCATGACACGCATATTCCTTTTTCTCTGATCCGCAAGACACCAACACGCGGGCCTCTCGGTGGCATCGTCACACCATTTCTTCCCGAAGCTCGTCCAGCAACGCCTCGCGCTCCTCTCGAGCTGCCTGGAGACCAGCATCATCGCAGGAGTACCCGCGACGCTCAGCTTCCGCCAACAAGCCGTCTCGATCTGCGGGGTCTCCCAGCATGTCGTGCCAGCGGCGAAGCTGCGTCACGACCTCGAAGTGATAAAGCTCGTAGTGAAGGCCGCAGCCAGTCCCGGCCCTCTCCTCGGCCATTTCGACAAGTCGGCGGGGCTTGATGAGGCAGCCAGGCTGACTCTGCCTAGGGTTCGCAATAAATCCGTCAGGGGTCACATCTATCCTCCTTCCTCCCTCAATGGCTGGCGCCAGAGGGTCAGTCTTCGTCCTGCTGCGCGTGGAGCAGGGCGGCGATCTCGCGTTCAACCGATGCCACGGCCGGCGCCAGCGATTCGTCCACCTCGTCCCTGCCCAAGCGGGCGACCTCCTTCCATCGCTCCAGAGCGTCCCGGGACACGAGGTAGGTTCGGGCACAGTCGCCATCAGGCACCTGCATCTGAAGGGACTCCAGCAGCTCGAGGTCGCGCATGGAGAAGACCTGGACGGCCGGCACCAGCAGTCCTGCCTCTTCCGCCTGGCGGCCGGTTGAAGCCTTGTCCCAGTCGCGCTCAGCGCTCTCAAAGGCCGGATGGGTCGCGGTCTGGTAGCCACAGCGCCGGCAGGACAACCAGTGGGCGTGGAACCAGTCGGTTACTCGGCGCAGGTAGTCCGGGCTGTCCTCACAACCGCAGACGGGGCAGGCCGCTCGCTCTGCCATGTCACCTCCCGGAGCTTCCTGGGTGATGGGTTCGGGAGACAGTGCATTCATGCGAAGCCCCCGGAGAGCTGGCTCAGCGACTGAGCCCGCGCATTGGCGCTCTCGCGCACGAGGTCGGGAGAGAAGCCGGCCCCGCAGTGGACCTCATCGATCATCACTAGCTGGAGATAGCCGCGGTTGATCAGATAGCTGCCAAAGCCCTGATCGGAAATATCGCGGTGCGAGAAGGCACCGACCGCTTCCATCTGGGTGATCTGCTCGATGGTCACCATGCCCTTGTTGAGGGCGTCGAGCGTTCCCTGCCGGTAGGGCGCCTGGCGGCAATACTGCTCGGCCAGCTCGCCAAGGTTGAAGTCTACGAGTGCCCGGTACAGGCCGCTGCAATGGTAGTAGGTGGTCCCACCGCTGGAGAGCGCCAGCAGCTCTCCCTTACGGTGACTCGGCTTCGCCATAATTCGGTCCCCCTTGGTGTTCTTGTGCCCCTCTCGCGAGGCCGGCATGTGCCATGCGATGAGCACTGACCATGCAGGCATAAGCGGAATGCAGCGCATCGCCAATGATGCGATCCGCAAGCTCGAGAGGAGTGGTGTCGGTAATGCCGGCCCGCCGAAGATCCTGTTCGATGACGGCGCGGTGGCGCTGGTACTCCTGGAGACGACCGGCCAGAGATTCGTCCGTGGCCAGCTCCGGTGACGGGTTCACGGTATGCAGCGAAGTGCCCATCTCTACCTCCTACGTTGCAGCACGGCTCATCGGTTGCGCGTCGATGATGGAGGCCAGTCGCTCCAGGGCCGTGATGGAGATCGTCCTCTCTCCCGACGCACTACGCGCCTCATGGCGGCGCAGCAGGGAGAGATCCCGTGGCGAAACCCCGTGGTTCCGGCAAAACGCCGCCTGGGTGGTCCCGCGCTCTTCCAGCAGCTGCTCCAGGGCCTCTCGTAGCGCGACAATATCGGCGTACTCGAAGTGACCCTTGCCCAGCTCGCTATCATCGTTAGTCTCGTTCATGCTGGGCTTTCCCAGCCTGGGCTCGAGGTTGCAGGACACGTCCTCGGGGGGCGGGGTGCTCGGCACGGCCACATCCTCTCCGAGACCAGCGCTATCCTCGGGCAACCTCTCGCCTGATGAGATAGGGCCACCGATGACAGCTGGCGCAGATCGCCCCATGCGCGATAGAGAGGTGATGGCCAGCACCGCCGACAGCTGGAAGATGATCAGCGCCAGCGCCTGCATCACGACCAGCGCCTGCTGGCGCCAGGTCATCGCCTCGGCCGGGGGCGTCGAGATCAGCTCGGCCAGCTCGGCGTCGACCTCGGTAAGCCGTGCCTGTGCTTCCTGGATGGGTGTGAGCCAGCCTGCCCGGGCCTCGCTGTTCTCCCGGAAGGTCGCCAGGCTCTCCTCCAGCCGCGCCGCCTCCTGGGTCAAGCGCTCAATCCGTAGCTCACGGCCGGCGTCGACGTGCGAGGCCGTCAGCCACTCCTCCACCAGAGGCTCGCATACGGTGTAGACCGGGCCGGTGAGTGCCAGCACGCTGGTCACCAGCGCCAGCGCTCGCCGCGCCAGCTGGCGCTGATACCAGAGCCACAGGGCGACGACCTCGAGGAGCACTGCCCAAGCCCAGCCCATTGGGCCGACGAATTCGGTCCAGAACTGGATGGCATGCAGCTGAAGCAAGGCAATCGCGCCGATCAGCACCAGGAGCGCCGGCAGCCTTGCCAGGTATCGGGTTGTCGTTGTCTTGTCTCGCACAGGCTCACTCCCACTCACGAATCTCACACCAGCAGACGAGGCCACCTCCCCTTGCCAAGGAAGGGGCCGAGGTCGATCACAGCGAAAACCTCTCCACGCCACTGCGCACGGCCGGCAGCATCGCCATGTTCACCGGCCCTTCCAGCAGCGGCGCCGGGGGCGGCTCGGGTGACTCGGGCTCGGGATCGGTCAGGCGGATAGCAGCCGACAGCGCCAGCATGGTGGCCCAGACCACCATCCAGCGGATAAAGAAGGGGCGATGGGTAAAGCGAGCGTCCCCGATGATGAGCTTCCCTACCAGGAACAGGGCATAGAAGAGGGCAAACACCCACAGCAGGACCAGAAAGCTAGTCACAGGTCACCTCCTGCCACGGCAGCCTGTCGGCCGGTTTCGCATGCGAAATCCCGGTACTGGCCACCGGCCGCCTTGTGCTGGCGCAGCTTAGCCGTCAGCGCCAGCCCCGCGTCACTGAAGGTCAGGGTCGCGCCAGGCTCAACCTGATCGGGGCCAACCGTAAACAACCCCTCCGCGGCGAAGTCCTGCACGCAGCTCCAGTCGTCGTGCCACGGGTCCGGCTGGGTGCCGTCCGCCAGCGTGGTGGCGTACTCCGGGCGCATCACCATGCCCGGGCGAACCGGGTGGCTCGGGCGCTTGGGCCGCGGGCACTGCTCGGCCAGAACTCGGTAATGCCTCCGATTGGCGGTCATGCGCGGGTCAGTGCCCACCTGGAAGCCGGCCATCTCCACCATCACGGCTTCGACATAGGCCAGGCAGCGCCAATGATCTCGACCCCATCGGGCCATCGGGACGTAAGATTGATCCATCTGGATTCTCCTCTTGGTCAGGGGGGGAGGGTCGCTATTGCTCGCCGTCACGCCGGCTGGTCTCAGCTGATGAATCACGCACCCAGGCAGCGAAGGGCCATATAATCAGTCCGGCCGCGATGGGCACGGCGCCTCTATCGAATTCCCCCAGCAGCACCCATGCCACGCCCCCAGCAATGTTCAGCTTGGACAGGAACGCACCGAACGCGCCGAGCGCCCGTGCCCACCTCAGGAAACGATCGTCCGCACGCTTACTCGGCATCAGTCACAACTCCCGGGAACCGGACTGTCGATTGATCGTCACGTTGGCCAGCGCGAGGGGCGCCGCTGTCTGAACCGGCTGGCGCCAGCGCCAGCTCTCGATCTCTGTCTTCCCAGCCGCACAGCCAGGCATTGCGGAAGGCCCGAGAGAAGGTCAGCCGGCCGCAGTCCTTCCGGTAGTCGTAGTAGGGGCAGGCGTGCCGCGGGTCGCCACGGTCGCGGGCCTCCCGACCCTTCCTCTCGGCTCCATCAAGCGCTCGGTTGGCCATGGGGATCTCCTTCTTCTGTTGAGGCGGCCGGCTGCGCCAGCCAGAACGGTAGAGAGGTAAGCCGCCGCCGCCCGGTAACATGCCGCGCCGCCCGCTCGATGGCCGAGGGGTGGCCCACGAGCACCACGCGGCGCTTCCCCCGGGTGATGCTGGTGTAGAGCCATTGGCGCTCGAGCATGTGCCAGTGCGATCGCGCCAGCGGGATCACCACGGCGGGGAACTCCGATCCCTGGGCCTTGTGGCCGGTCATGGCGTAGGCGAGCTGCAACTTGCCGAGGGCATCACTGGTGAACAGCACCTCCCGGTCCTCGAACCGCGCCAGCACTGTCTTTTCCTCCGGGTCGGCCGCCACCACGAACCCGAGGTCGCCATTGAAGACCTCCCGGTTGTAGTCGTTCTCGGTCTGCACGATCTTGTCGCCGGCCGCCCAGCGCCGACCGTTGATCGTCACCGAACCCCGGTCGCCGGGGATGTGGTAGGCCCGCAGTGCGTCATTGAGCGACCGGGTGCCCACCGGGCCGCCGTGCATGGGGGTCAACACCTGCACCTCATGCAGGGTGTCGAAGCCATGCGCCAGCATCTCGGTCGTGGCCACGCGGAACGCCTCCTCGAGGACCAGCTCCGGGTCACTCCCCTCCGGCACCGCGACAATCTCGAAGTCGCTACCCGGGACAGACTGGGGCGGGTGTCCCTGATTGACGGCGTGCGCCTGGACAATGATCTGGGAGCCTTCCCCCTGGCGGCGGATCTGCTGCAACCGGGCGACAGGCACTCGCCCCGAGGCGATCACATCCCGCAGGACGTTCCCCGGACCAACCGAGGCCAGCTGATCTTGGTCACCGATGATGTAGAGCCGGCAGTGGTCGGGCAGGGCGACGACGAGGGCGCGGAACAGCTGCACGTCCACCATCGAGGCCTCATCGATGATCACCACGTCCGCCTCGATCGGGTTGTCCGCATTGAACTCGAAGCCGTTGGCGCCAGCCCCCAGCAGCCGATGGATGGTCGTCGCGGGTCGCCCCGTCGCCTCGCTCATCCGGCGTGCGGCTCGCCCGGTCGGCGCACACAGCGCCAGCTCATAACGACTGTCATCAAGGGTCTGCGCCAGCACCTCGGTCACCGTGGTCTTGCCGACCCCCGGGCCGCCCGTGAGCACCGCCACGCCATAGGCCAGACAGGTCACCAGGGCTTCACGCTGCTCGTCGCTGAGCACGCGCCCATCGGATAGCTCGCCATCGACACTGGCCAGCCCGCAGTCCTCCCAGGGAACCGCTCGGGCCAGCAGAGCGGCGGCGATCGTGCGCTCTGCATTGATCAGCGCCGGCAGGCCCACCAGCCCGCCATCCACCTGCTCCAGTTTCTCGTGCGCCAGCAGCAGCTCAACCACCGAGGTCGTGCGTGCCACGTCCACCTCGAGGAGCTTCGCGCCTTCCGAGGCCAACTCCCCCGAGGTTGCCAACGTGTGGCCCGAGGTTGAGCGGGCATCCACGACATGACGCAGGCCCGCGATGATGCGATCCCGGTGCGTCAGCTCGAAGCCCATCGACCGCGCCATGGTGTCGGCGATGCGGAACCCGATGCCGCGGGTCTTGAGCAAGGTCCGGTAGGGGTTGGCCGACACCTTCGCGATAGTGTCCTGGCCCAGCTGGCGGAACACCGACATGGCCCGCGAGGCGCCGAGGCCGTGCCCCTGGAGGAAGATCAGGGCTTCCCGGGCCTCCTCATATTCGTTCCAGCTGCCGGCGATCCGTGCCGCCTTCTTCTTACCGATACCGGGCACCGCCCGCAGGGCTTTCTCGTCGCCCAGGACATCACGCAGGCCGTCGCCGAAGTGCGCGACCAGTCGTTTGGCGAAGGTCGGGCCGACACCAGCCACCTTGCCGCTGGCCAGGTAGGCGCCCAGTGCCTTCGACTCACGAGGCACCTGGGTCACCAGCCTCTCGGCCTTGAACTGCTGCCCGAAGCGGGGGTGGGTCGTCCAGGCGCCATGGGCCTCTATCGACTCTCCTTCATTGAGCGGCTGGCACACCGCCACGAGGGTCACCTCGCGTTCCTCCGCATCCTGCACCGTCAGGATCTGGAATCCTTCCTCACCGACGAAGCGGACAGCGGCAACCACTCCGCTCAACTGCTCCAGGTTGTCCATGGATCGACCTCACAAAAAAAAGCCCGGCTGGGAAGAGCCGGGCGAAGCGCGGGTGGGAGTCAATAGGCTCTGGCAGAGCGGCGCGACCTATTAGCACGCCCGGGACACGCCCGACTGAAGCGCTGGTACTGCTACGGGGGAGCCCACTGAGCTGAGTGAGAGAGAGAAGCCGGATCAAGGGCCGCTCAGTGGACTCTCCGGTAGCCCCGGTGACCGGGACGACCAGGCGGCTGATGCGCATCCCCAAAGCCGCGTCAGGGGAGAGAGAGGAGACACGGGCGCACTCCGCGTAATTCGGTCGGCAGGGTTTCGCTGTTTCGCCTGCCTATGTGTTGCTATACTAGACGACGATTTATAGGAATGCAACACACCCAGGGAATGGAAGACATCGTATTGTCGGCATGCTCCTGAGCGGGGCGATATTCCGCTCGACAATCCCTACCTAAGGACACCCAACAGGATGACATCACGAGCACTCATTCTGTGTGAAAAGCACTCGGATCAGGCAGACAAGATAGCCCCAGCGCTGGGACTGACTCGCAACGGCTCTTCCTATACCGGCACCTGGAACGGGGTCTCCCTGACGCTGGTATGGGCGGCTGGCCACCTGCTGGCGCCGGTCGAACCTGCCGTTGTGAGCCCTGAGGCCAACTGGCGTGATCCACGCAGCTTGCTGCCTCTGCCTTCCGCTTTTCCGCAGACCCCGACAGACCGGGGGAAGAAGTACCTAGGCAACCTGAAGAAGGCCCTCTCCCAGGCCAGTGAGGTGTGGCTGGCGACCGACCCCGACCGTGAGGGGGAGGCGATCGGCTACGAGGTTCTGCAACACGCGAAATACCGGGGCACGGTGAAGCGCATGTGGCTCACCGGCTCCATGGAAGCGTCTGACGTGCAGGCCGCGGCCAAGCGCCTCCGGGAAGGTGGGGAGACCATCTCCTACTGGCGAGCCCAGCAGGCCCGCGCCAACGCGGATGGCTTCTGGCAGTACCTCGTCCGGGCCTACACCGCGTCCGCCCGCATCGGGCTCATGGGCAAGGATCTGGGCAAGGGGAAGGGCAAGGCCGGCGTCGTTTCTGCCGGCCGTGTGCAGTCCGCCACCCTGGGGCTAGTGGTCGAGCGCGATCGCACGATTGAGGGCTTCATCTCAGTCGACCACTACCAGGCGAAGATCACCCTGGGCGGCGGTGAATTGAGCTATGCGCCGATCGATCCGCCTGCTGGCGCCAGCGGCATCATCAAGCTCCAGGACGATGGCAAGCCGCTGTTCCTGGACCGGGACGCCATGGAGGCTTTCACACAACGCCTCGAGGGCGCCGACACGGCCGACATTCTGACAGCCGACACCAAGCAGACCGCCAAGCACCCGCCGCTTCCCTACAGCCTCACCGCGCTTCAGCGGGACATGTCGAAACAGCACGGGCTGACGGCCACGCAGACCCTCAAGGCGGCCGACGCCATGCGTAGCGATGGCTACCTGACCTACCCCCGGACAGAGCACGGGGAGCTGCCCGCCAGTCTCTACAACCGGGATGACCTGCTGGCGATCCTGGGCGGCGCCGCCAAGGCCGATGACGGGCTCATGGCGCCAGCACGCCTGGCGGGTCGACGGCACTGCCTGGAAGGGGCCGATGTGCCGCGCCCACGATGCTTTACCGATAAGCCGATGAACCACCACGGCATCATCCCCACGCTCAAGACACCGGACCTGTCGGCTCGCTCAGACGCCGAGCGAAAGGTCTACCTGGCATGTGCCCAGCAGTTCATCCAAGCGTTGCTCCCACCGGCCACTGTCGAGTCTCTAAAGGTCAGCGCCAGCGTCGATGTGGAAGACGTGCTGGAGCGCCAGCCAGCGCTGTTCGCCGGCACCTTCAAGCGCGTCGTGGACCCGGGCTGGATGACCGCGTTTCAGGCGCCGAAAGCGCAGAAGGATCTCCCCCCGCTGGTTTCCGGCGCCAGCCTGCCCATCGAGGCCGTGAGGCTTCACGAGGCCCGCACGGAGCCTCCCAAGCACTTCACGCTGGACACCCTGCTGAGCGCCATGCTCAACGCCGGACGACAGGTAGAAGGCGAGGATGCTGCGGCCCTCAAGAAAGCCGAGGGGATCGGCACCCCGGCCACCCGCGACACAGTGATTCAGACGCTCTTCGATCGCGAATACATCGCCACTCAGCGCAAGAGTAAGCAGCAGCTGATCGTGTCCACTCCCCGAGGCCGCGCCTTCATCGATAACACCCCGCGCATGCTCTCCGATGTCCGCGTGACAGCCGCCTGGGAGCGCGAACTCGACGCGATCCAGAACGCCTCCAGCGATGCCGAGGCCAAGCAGCTGCGCGACACCTTTATCACTCAGCAACGCGACTTCATCACCACCCGCATCAACGAGGTTATCGAGACCATGGACACCGCCCCCGAGGCCGTTCGTGAGGCCACCAATGCACCGACCGAGAACATGATCGCCGCTGCCAGGAAGATCGCTGCTTCGCGTGACCTGAAGCTGCCTGAGGGCATTGAGCACAGCTTCGACACCTGCCGCGCATTCCTGGATGAGGTGATGCAGCAGACACCCCCGCCTACCGACAAGATGAAGGCATTGGCGATGCGCCTGGCGGACGAGAACGGCGTCACCCTGAATGGTGAGCTGACCTCCTTCAGGGAGTGCAAGGCGTTCATCGACAAGCACCTCCAGAACGGGGAGCCGACCCCCAAGATGCTGGCTGCTGCTGAAGCCGCCGCCAAACGCTACGGGGTCAAGATTCCCAAGGCCGCCCGCACCTGCGTCAAGGAGTGCAGGCTGTTCCTGAGCGAGCACCCGCGGTAGCCGCGCACGAGGCCCGCCCGGGCACCCCCTGGGCGGGGATAGACACACCAGACCGACCACCTGCATGCCGCTCGAATAGGCCCTTCCCCTCGCCAAGGAAGGGGGCGAGAGAACACAGCTTGAACCCTATCTCCTGAGGGAACAGGCGCCCGCTCTAGACATGGTAGGTGACATAGGAATGACGCATGACCGATAGCGTATCCAGCAGCACCGAGGGGGCTTCCCCGACACAGCGCAAGTCGCGTTATAGACGCACGGTAGACAGGCAAACCTACCTAGACGAGTCCGCCCAAATGGTAGGCGCCCTGAGTCATGACATCACGGCCATCATGGGGGAGTACAACCGCCAGCTAGTAGACCTCCATGAGCGGTTGCGTGAAGCTCAGCCGCGTTCACACGGCGCCGTTTTGATGGACCTCAACCGCTGCGGGTACGGGTGCCTTGGGTGCCCGCATCCGGTGTGGGTGAAGTGGATGGACAAGCAGAAGAACAACCGCCAGTCCGCCTCCAAGTGGATTGCCGTTCGACTGTCTCGCCCAGGCACCGCCGCACGCTCGAAAAGCATCCCAGATGAGGCCCGCGAGCTGATTGCTGAAGCACAGGCACTGATCGAGCGTAGAGCCCGTTTTATCGATCACCTGAAGCGCATCAACAAGGCCATCGGTGCAGCTCGCAGTACACGTCCCGACCTAGGGTTTCAGCACACAGGGGAGGGTGAGTAGAGCACCCTGATACGGTATCACTGACAAGCGACGAACAGGCTCCCGGGGCATCTCGTGGAGCCTTTTTTGTGGCTGGCTGATAGAGCGATAGGACACCGCCAGAGCGTCCCATAGAGCGCTTGCCGGTATGGCACTACAGGCGTCATGGGTGTGCGATCGCCTGGCAGCATCCTTGGGGGTACGAGCGCACCACGGGAGAGTATTCCCAACAGGCAGTGGTGACGACAGTGCGAACGCCTATTCGGCGCGTGAGCGACCACGGCTGGTGTGTTCCTGTCGGGGTATGGGGAAGCCATGTCACCGTGCCTGCGGCTGGCGCTGCCGGCGCGTGAGCAGCCACGGCGAGTGTGTGCCTGTCGGGGTGTGGGGAAGCCATGTCACCGTGCCTGCGGCTGGCGCTTCCGGCGCGTGAGCAGCCACGGCGAGTGTGTGCCTGTCGGGGTGTGGGGAAGCCATGCCACCGTGCCTGCGGCTGGCGCTTCCGGCGCGTGAGCAGCCACGGCGAGTGTGTGCCTGTCGGGGTGTGGGGAAGCCATGCCACCGCGCCTGCGGCTGGCGCTTCCGGCGCGTGAGCAGCCACGGCGAGTGTGTGCCTGTCGGGGTGTGGGGAAGCCATGCCACCGTGCCTGCGGCTGGCGCTTCCGGCGCGTGAGCGAATGGGGCCAGGACCAGCCTGAACGAAGTTCTTTTGGGGCGAATTCTAGGTTTACAAACGAGCAGGGCTAGGCATTTCGAGGCCCGCCTCGTATTCAGGCCGCGGAGCGGCCCATGTGCTTTTCGTATCTCAAGGGACAGTGCCCGATCGTGGCTGCAACTGAGCAGCTTTGCTGCCCTCACAGAACGAAGTCCATACGGGCGAAATTGCAGGATGGGAAGCCACCAGGGCTAGGCATTTCGAGGCCCGCCTCGTATTCAGGCCGCGGAGCGGCCCATGTGCTTTTCGTGGCATGTGTAACGGGTCTCGAGAATTCAACATGAGCTGCGATCGCGCACTACTTAAAGCTCAGAAAAAAGTGCTGATATGACAACCAATTATGGCCAAATATGAGCCCTGATATAGCGTTACTAGAGCACCATAAAGAGCGTTTCATGAGCGGTTATCATCAGAGCACCAACGGTATGCTCTAACTCAGCCAGGCGGCAAGATGCGTCTAACCCGTTCGATTCCCGTAATCATAGTCAAGTCATGGGAACGGGGATCGATTCCCGTACTGGCCAATACCAGCACCGAGGCCCAAAGGCTGTCAGCTGCACCAGTCGGCACGCCGTTCAGGCGCCCTCTGGCCTTGGTAAGGGGATTCGTCTAACTACTCGAGGGGTGCTCGGACCTGAAATCTTCCATGGCCTTCAGCAGGTCCAGGTAGTCAACGCCACCAGTAATCAGCCGGGTCTTGGTGGCTCGCTCGTACATCCAGACACTCCATAGCTTCATGTGGGTAGAGGCCCCATCAAGATCCTTGGGCATCATGCCGCCCCACTCAGGATCATCAGCCATGAAGTGAAGCGCCCTGTCGATTGCACGATCCAGGTCATTCTGAGGCGAGTAGAAGTCCTCCAAACGAACCTGCTCGGCCAGGATCATGACGGCCAGCACTGGATAGTTCAGCCACTCCGCGAATCGCTCAACCACATCCCGGCCCAGGCTGCTGGCCTGGCGACGGCCAGTTTTCAGGTGGCTCAACGTGGAGGGTGCTATGCCAAGGCTCTCGGCCAGCTCATTGGTAGATACCCCTTCGCTTACCGCACGCTCAAAGATGATTTGCACCAGCTTGTAGCCAGGGGTGTCTGGCTCGATTTGCAGGTAGTCACTCCGCGGTCCCTTTGGTTTTCCCTTCTGCCCACCCTTCGAGCCGGGGCCGGGCTTACGCTTTCCGGCCTCAATGACCTTCTTCAGGTCGTCGTTTTCATTGTCGTGATCCAATGCTCTCTCCCATACGCCGGAATTCGACGCCACTCACATGTAACTATACCAGATAACGATTTCTAACGGTCTCGACCTATCCGCACTGACAGCACAGCGGCAAGATTAGTTCGTCGTCATGATAACCCAGGAGACCGAAATGCTCATTGGCCGCGTAGAGCACGACCCCAAAAAGCAGATTCAGGCACAACTGCCTGAATCAACGATCAATCGGCTGGATCAATACCGTGAGCTGTACCAGACCACCTTTGGCGAGAAGGTGTCGACCAGTGATCTTGTCGACCTGATGCTGAGGAACGTCATGGACAGGGACCGCGAGTTCAAGCGGTTCCTGAAGGACCAGGAGCGAAAGGAGAAGCAAGAGGCAAAGCAGCAAGGCCAGGGGGGTGAAGCCCCGGCCGGCGAGCCTCGTGTGGGTGGGGGTGAGGGTAATCACACCTCAGGCGGGGGAGACCGTAAGCACGAACAGCCCAAGCAGGACATGGGGCGCTAGGTCTCACCATGCCGCTTCTGGATGACCTCACGCATTTGCTCGACCAAGGGAACCACACGGTTCCACTTGGTACGCAGCACCCGATGGTTGCCCGTATGCCAGCTACGAATGGAGGTCACGGCCTCGTCAGCGGCTACGGCAATTTGTCGTGGAGTCATCACTTCCATCCAGCGATCCACTGTTGCCTTGACCTCATCAGCGTCGACCCATGCTCCGCCCTCGATTGCCTCATGTTCTTCCATGATCTCCTCGAGGGCGCCCTGCACTCGCTCATAAGGGACTTTCCTAGGGGTTACGCCACCAGTCCAGGCATTCACGGATGCCACGGAAATCTTGCTGTTGAGCTTCGAGGTCAGCAGCTCGGCAATTTTGGCCAGTGTCATGCCGTATTGATCACGCAATGTATTGATGCGGCGGCCCAGGTCACTATCCGTCGAGCTGCGCTCAGCACGCCCACGGGTCGTGGGAATGCTCACTTTGATCTCACAGCCATGCCTTTCAAGCGTATTGATCAAGTCGTTCAGGAGCGTGTCTCGCATGGCTAACCTCTTTGAATACTTGTCGAAACAACCGCCTTCCGAAATGCAGCGATTGGTCGGGTGGACCGCCTCCCGTCTGCACATACCACGGCAATGGCAGGATGACATGCGCCAGGAAATCTACCTTGCCTGGCTTGGGCGGGAGTACGACGCTAGCTATTCCCATGATGCCATCATGAAATACGCTGGCGAAGCTGCCTTCCTAGCCATTAGCACCTGGCGTCGGCATACCGTCCTCCCCGTCACTGTCCATAAGGCGGGTCAGGCGGACAGTGAGCCCCGTGCTGAGCAGTACGATCTGATGGCTGAGCAGATCCCTGGCTTCACCCAAGAGTTCAACGACGAGATCGACACTGAGACTGCCGTGGAGATTGAGCCCACGTCCACCGTCTCAGCGCACCTCATCGACCTTCCGAAACGCTCAGCTCGATCAGGGCTGTCCAACGAGAACCTGCTTGCCCTTCACTGTGAAGGACTGTCAGCTGCCGAAATCGCTGCGGCGGCTGACATGACCGAGCGCAGCGTCTACCGCAGATTGGAACGGCTGAAAAATGGAAATCGTAGTACAGTATAGTAAAATTGCAGCGCTTACGGTAGCGCTCTCAAGCACCGCCCTGGCGGCTGAACAGGATCTCGGAACCCTCGGACCTACCTGGGAAATCGGCGAGCCGGATATGCGTCTGGCGATCGTGGCTGAAGCTCATGGCGTCGACTGGGATTCGGTCCATGAGCACTTGGCTGGTCAGGCCCAGACACACACCAACGACATCCCCGACTGGTATGTACCCGTCGCGGAACATACCGAAACCCATTTCGTTGACCCCTCCTACACCCTTCAAGAAGACATTGAAGCGCTGAAGCGGCAACCGGACGGCACTTACCAGTGGGGCGTCATCTACGAGGCAGGCACCAAGGTTAACCCCCTGGAAAAGGTGCGCCCGCAAAACTGGCTCCTCGTTGTGGATCTCCGGGTGGACAGACAGCGCGAGCTGGCCGTGGAGCTGAAGAAGCGTCACCCGGTCAACCTCACCGTCATTGTGACCGCGGGCGATCCAGGCGATTTGGCCGCTGACCTGGGCCGTGCCGTCTACTTCGCCGAGGAATGGCACTTCGACCGCCTGGGCATCACTCACACGCCATCGCTCGCTGGCGTGCGGGATAGCCGTCCCGACGCGATCGAAGTGACGCACTTCGCTTACCCCTACGATGTCGAGACCCTGGAGGCCCACCTGCCATGAAACGAATGGTCCTTTCCGGCCTGGCTGCCCTATCACTGGCAGCCGCCAGCTTTGCTGCTGCCTCCCCCCTGTCAGGCTCCGCCGCTTGCCAGGGCGAGGTATTCAACCCGATCAACGACCCCAACTGGAACAACATGTTTCCGGTGACAGTGGCGGGCATATCGATGGGGGGCGGTTCAAACCCGCCGTTGATGCACATGGACCCCATCTGCATGTGTCCTGGCCCCTACGGTGTCGACATGCCCGGGATTGGGATGACGTATTGGGAGCCTACTTTCCTTGCCGAGATCGCTCGAACACCCGGCTGTATGTCGACCTTGGGTGGGGTGCAAGTGCTCGAAGGGTATGACGAGCAAACCTCGAACCAGAAGTATGGCTCCGGCCGTGACCACGGCTCTGTTACGAGGATGCAGGTCCACTGGTATATCTACCCCCTGTTCAGCGTGCTCAACATGATGAGTTCGCTCGGGTGCATGAACACTTCGGGGTTCAACCTGGCGGATCTCACCGAGGTAGATCCCACCTGGCAGGACGACACCTGGACCTCGATCGCGTTTCCAGAGTCTGCGCTGTTCGCCAACCCGGTTGGCGCTCTTTCGTGCATGCCAGATGCCGTTGCCTCAGCAGCCGGCCGACCTCTGGACATGATGTTCTGGTGTCAGGGGTCGCAAGGCGTCCTGTACCCCCTGACCGGCTCCAGCCCGACTCACAGTTCGCCTCAAGGAGGCAACCTACACGTCCTCGGAAAGTACATGCAGCGGAAGACCCGCATGGCTGGTCTGCTTTCCACCATCGGGCCATGGGCTGAATGCCAATCGGTCTACCTGCCGAACATGATCCGCAGTCAGTACAGGATCGACCCGGTTGCGCCAGTCCCGAGTAATCAAACCGCTGTTCTGGGCATGTCTGAATTTCGGTGGGGGATGTTGCCACCCGCCAACACAGCTGTCCGCACCGATTCCGCATTCCTCATCTGGGTAGGTAAGCAATGCTGCGCTCTATGACACTCCTTGCACTGGTTCTCACCAGTTCAGCTGCCCTCGGGCAAAAAACACCCGAGGAAGCCGCTCACAGCGCGTTCTCGGCGCTTCAAGGCGAGAGCGCGGCTCAGCTCCCTTTCCCTGGCCAGGGAAGCGCAGAGCGCGTTCTCGAGGCCATGGGGGGAGGTAGCGCCAACTCTGCGGGGGAGGCTGCTGGAGCTGCCATGGTGGAAAACATCCGCAAACCCGGACAGACAGGTGGGATTGCGGACCCCGAGATGGCGGCCGAGTGGGAAGCCTTGCGTGGATCGCTTGGGCTGGGTGAGCAAGACCGCCTGTATTTCTTCATCTCGTTCTCAATGCCGGAAAGCATGATTCGCGGCTATGCCCTCGATGCCGCCCGGGCTGGTGGTGAGCTGGTGCTACGAGGGGTCGAACCCGGGATGGACCTCAGGCAGTTCACCATGGAGCGTCTACTGAAGGTACTGCGTCCAGGCGGGATGACCGCACCGATCCAGATAGACCCTCGTTTGTTCGACACCTATGCAGTCGACAGCGTGCCAACCATCGTGCTCGCCAAAGAAGACCCAATGGGGGTTTGCCAAACCGCAGAGCCCAGGACTGGGGAAATCAATGGTCAGACATTCGACTACAAAGCCTGCCCAGAGGCGGCCCCGGACAGCTACTGGAAGGTCGAGGGGTCAGTGACCGCCCTATATGCCCTAGAGGAGTTCCAGGACCGCGGCGCTAGCAATGCCGCGGTTTACATCGATGCCCTGAAGGGCGAAGGGGCACTTAGCGCATCTGAGCAGCAGGGAATCGACACGGAACGGTGGGAATCACTCACCGATGACCTTGCTGAGCGCAACGCGGAACGCCTCATGGAGCGGTACGAAGGCTCGGATCGCGAGGTTTACGACACGCCAATGGGGCCAGCCGTGGGGCCGAAGGGGCAGAACACTGACCATCTCTGGGAGGAATAGCATGCCGAAGGGCGTTCATCTGAAACTGCTCTTCACGGGGGTCGCTATGGCGGCCCTCGTGCCATTGAGCACGAGTGCGATAGCAGGGCCTCATGAATCGGGCCTGAGCGCAGGCGGCGCCTGGGCAAAAGATTTTGACCCAGGCAAGAGCTTCCAATCGGCGACTTCTGCCTTGGGCCTTGAAGATACCAAGACCTCGGGGGAGCTGGGAGGTGAGGTTGGGCTCCAGGTCAAGCAACAGCAACAGCGGAATTTCCGGTGCCGTGACGGCGCTCGGCTCACCGCAGGTGGAATACGAGTCAATATCGAAGAGTGTCAGCAATCCGATGATGGTGAGTTGCAAAGGCTGAGAGTCGCCGTTTGTGACGCCCTGACACAAGGCATTCGGTGCAGTGACGATCGCTATACGCAGACGCGAGTAGTCCCGGCAGGGGGGGAGGCAGCCTTCAGCGGCGGCGATCTCTACGGTGCTTACCGAGTTGAGGCTGAGTGCTCAGAGACATCCTGTGTGATGACGATGCACCAGCTCCACGGAGATGCCTGGGGTGGCAACGACATGCGGCAGCAGGGGAATGATCGTGTCGATCAAGACCCCAATCACCCCTCTAACACCATCGCGGATGTCCGTGATAACCCGAACTTCGACCAAGGCAGTCAGTATGCCGAAGACCGTTCCAAATGCCTGGGAGGGCAGATAAATCAGCTATTCAGTGAAGGGGATATTCCTGTCTCGTGCGATCCAGAAGATCCTCGAACGATTGACTTCCTGGACATTGACGGGGGAGGGCAGTGCGAACCGGATCGTATTACCCAGGAAACTTGTACCGTTGACATCCCAACACGGCTTGTGACCTGTGAACCAGAATCCAAAACATGTGACGTACAGCGGGAAACTGCTCAATTCACCTGTGAGCGGCGTCTCCAAGTGCAAAAAGTCGGAAGTGAAGCCTGCACACCGGGTCAGGTGGTATATCAATGGCGTCCGTATTCGCATTTGTACCGCCGGTTTGTATGTCAATCATGCCACAATCCGTTCAACTGCCTAGTTTATCAATTTAACCAGAATGGTTCGGGATGGAGGTCATCATTTCGATTCGAGTATTCTAGGAATCTCGGCTGGCACCACCCTCAGCTCATGCCAGGCGCACCGTCCGGTTACTATATCAAGCAAACATGCAGCAATGGGCGCTGCACTATTCACTATCGTCGTAACCCAAGTGACAGCACTAAAAAATATCGCTATGACGAGGCCGCACCGATTTTCAGGGACACCGTGACTGAAAACTGTGAGGCATTTGAGCAACGCCGGCCGGAGACGAACTGATGCTGTACGCGATCAAGGCGCTCGCGCTAATAGCTATTTTGTTGGCCAGCGGTAAGGCAAGCGCACAAAATCTCAATGACTATGCGGAGTGTTATCGAGCAGGCGAGGTGTGTGTCGACGACGCGCCTCGTCAAATAGCTGGGCATACAGTGCATCGCGACTGTTGGCGTTACTCCGTAACATACATGTGTTATGGCGATCCATATAGCAACAGTTGCAACCTGGATGCTTTAAATAGAAGCGATGAATGGGAGCTGGTCAATACATTTGACGAGACCTACCCTGGAACATTTACTCAATACTCAAATGTCCTTCCAGATAGCTGGACAGAAGAGTGGCAGAAAAGTGAATCAACTTGTAGTGCAGACACCTCGTATGGGTGCGGGCCTAACATAAGCAGCGAAGACATCTTAGATGGTTCCGGCAATGTGATTGGCCAGCGGGTTAGAAAGCGGTGCTATATAGGAGAAACACCGCGATGCAACAATGACCCGAATTGCAGCATTACCGAATACGAATGCACAAAAGAGCAGGATGGTTTGTGTGTTCGCCAGGAACAAACGTACACCTGTCGCGAAGAGGGTAAGTGCGATCCAAGCTCCTATGAAGTCATGCCTGAAGTCAGTGATGACGAAGGGGCCTTCTCTGACGCTATCGCCGCAGCAGGCGTTATGGACATGATCGCAGCCGAGGGTGGATTCGATGGCAATATGCGAATCTTCTCCGGGTTTGAGCGAGAGTGCAAAGCGGTTACTAGCGATTTTGTCAGGATGATGGAGTTTAACACCACAATAGGCACTATTCTGGCGACATATTTTGGAGGACCGCTGGGGGCTGCGCTCGCTGGAACTGCAACAGCTGACATTATGAACGCTCTTGAGCACATGGAATGCTGCCAGGACGACCCAGAGGATGTCGTTCTCACAAGCTCGTTTATCTCTATGGCGACCGGCGTTGGTGAAGACTACTGTGATCTCGAGGATGTCGAGCTTGCTGCTGCTCGGATGGCAAAAAGAGCTGTTCAGGTTACCCCTGGCTTCGTTCCAACCAATAATACGCTCTGCACGATCGCGAACTACGTTTACAACGCCCCAGCCAAGGGTGATATGGCTTATGCCAAGCAAATATGCTCGCATTGGACTCGTCCATGGTCCATGGCGAACACTCAAACACAAGTCGATGAGTATCAGCGCTGGTGCGAGTTTGACTCTATGCTGGCGCGGATCATCCAGGAGCAAGGACGCGAGCAGCTTGCCCAACTGGCCGCACAAAATGCAGGAGGAGCTGAAACCAAGACTGCAAGTTTTCCCTTCTACGAATCCACCGGAGGGTGGACAAGCGAGCTTAATGTCAATGGAAACCGGGTAAGATTCTGGAAGTGGAAGGAATCGTGTGCAACAGAGGAAGGCTATACAAACTCGATGCTGACTGGCTATGACTGCCCTTCAAGCCCGGACATTTATGCCGCCGTCTGCTCAGAAGACTCATGTGGAAGTCCACCCGATCACCCGGTCTATGGGTTCAGTCCCGGCTGGGAAACCCATCGACTTGCCGCTGAAGATCATCATGTTAGAGCAGTCAATCGTTACTCAGTCGTGGAGGGCGGGTGCTTTGACGATGGCTCATGCGAGTACAAAGTCCACGCCTGGAAAGCTGGGGCTGGCGGGCAAATGAGGATACCGATCGACATGAAATGGCCGATCAATTTCCCTAACTCAGGTTGGGGAGAGTTCTCATGGGCTCACAACAATGTGCATTTTGAAGCATATACCAACCCACTCGGTACGGAATCACCGGATCGAGGTTTGCGGATGTGCATTGGCTCAGCATACCAGTGTCGTTATGACTCGACGTGGACTGAAGTTGACATCCAAGATGACATTAGCGACATGAACAACTATGTCAACAGCACTCCCCCTGTCACGTTGACTGGTGGTTGCACTGATAGCGAATGTGAGTTTAGAGCCACTGTGGAGGTCAATCTTACTGCAAAGCCTTGGTATACATACTCCGAGAAAAAATATGAGCCTTGCATGCTTGAAGTCCTTGGAAGTTGTGTGGCTGAAGCGTCTACGACTTACGATCGCCAATACAAACCTGACTGCTCCGGTTTCACTATCGATGAGTTCCTAGCACTGGATTTAGGTGATATGGACTTTTCTGAATACGTGGAAACTCTGTCAGAGAAAGCAAAGTCGGAGTTTAACCAGACATGGGCAAATTAAAAATTCAGTCAATCGCGGCTACTTGGTTAACTATTCTTTCTATGGGCTCCCACGGGAGCCCTGTCGAGAGAATAACTGATCAAGCCAACGCTCTTGCATCTGGAGCTGCCTCATCTAAAGAGGTGGTGCAGAATGGCGGGCAACGACCCTTTATGTTCACGCCGAACAACGGCTATGTTGGATTGGAAACTCGGCTTGATGTTTCTATGACTTATACATCGTTTGAGCACGGTGGCCAGAATGTCAGGCAGGTTGAAAAAGCAGTTGTCGACTGGGGGGATGGTTCTAACGCCACGACAGTAACACCCGGCACGCCCGCCTATCACACCTATGGGCATCGCACTAAAGAAGGCTCTATAACGCCAAACGGAAGTGTAGTCTTTACAGGAAGAATCACATTCGTGACGACCTCTGGAGATGCTTATACGGAGCGTTTTCAGTACAGCATGTGGAACAACTTTCTCGACTCGGTTGTACCTGGAGGTAGAGCTTTGCCTAATCAGCTCCTCCCCAGTGTAAATGGCGCAGGTTCAAGCGACAAACTTCCCAGTGGTTTCTTTGATAGGAACAACAAATGAAACATTACTTCCGAAATATCGTAATGCCTTCATTGCTAGCATTTCTTGTTAGCTCCAGTGCATTCGGTCAACAGCCTGAAGAGGAAAGAAGTCGTCTCTATGGTGGACCTGACTCTGGAGGAACAGTAAATAAATCGATCATTACTTATGATTCGGTTGAGTGGCAGACAGCATGGTTCAAGAACCTTGGGGGGCTTCCGCCACAAGAATTGCCGCAAGGTCATGTCGGTGTCCTGGTCTTCGCCGCCTACCCAGGGCACCTCATAAGCCTTCATAGGACCGATTCCACAGCGACACCAACGATCCGTTGCCATCAAGCCCCGCTGCCTGACTCCAAGAGCCATATTGCACCTGCTTCCTGGGCAGCCGGGATCTTCAAGGCTGATGATGTGATTTTGGAGGAGTGCCCATGATTGCCGGAAGGAGGGATGCCCTGGCTCTCACTGCGATCGCAGCCGGGGTGGCCACGGCCACCCCCTGGGCGGCCGGAACGCTGCCTGTGTGGCCTGCGGGGCTGCTTGGCACTATTGGAATGGCACAGCTCACTTGGAGCCAAGCCATGGCTACCCTGGAAAGGATCGATGAGGACTCGCGAGAAGGTTTTGTTCTCCCTTCAGACGAACCGATCGATGACAAAGGCAGCGGTCTTCACATAGGGCTGACAACCGACAAAAACACAAGAGTCAACATGCCTGACAACCTCGGGAAACGACATACCGCGATCGTGGGTCAGTCCGGTGTGGGTAAAACCACTATTGGTGAGTACATCCTCTGGCAGCAGACCGCCAGAGGCGGGGGGTGGCTCTTCATCGATGCGAAGATCGACCGTGATACCCGTGATCACCTCGCTTACATGGCGAAAGTAACCGGACGAGAAGATGAGCTTTATATCATCGATGTCTCCGACCCAGACAATGCCAATACCTATAACCCCGTACTCCACGGTGATCCTGATGAGGTAGCCTCTCGTCTCATGAACTTGATCCCTTCAGCCGAGAACAACCCTGGCGCGGATCACTACCGACAGTCCGCTAACCACGCTTTGACGGTCATTATCGCGGCTTTGCAAGCCTCGGGACAGCTATACCACTTCGGCGATCTCTCGATTCTGCTTCAATCGGACAAGGCGCTTGAAAACCTCGAAAGAATGACTCCCCAGGGATCTGAAAGACGTGCTCTCTCGATCTTCCTTGATCAATTCCGCACCCGGACCAAGGAAGGGACAAAAATCGACCTGAATCGCATGAAACAGACCCTGGGTGGCATGGCCGGGCGTATTGCCCTGTTTGCACAAGGTAAATTCGGCAAAGTCTTTAACGTGTATGCGCCTGAAATTGTCCTTACAGAGATCATCCGAAAAGGTCACATGCTCTACGTTTCCTTGCCGACCATGGGCAAAGATACCGCCGCACTCAACCTCGGTAAGATGATAGTTTCAGATATTCGGTCTGCTGTTGCGCATATACAGGATCTTCCAAAAGGAGAGCGACCAGAGCACTTCATTGCCCTTCTTGATGAGATGGGGGCCTATGTTATGGAGGGCGTGGGCAGACTCTTTGAGCAAGCCCGTTCGGCCAACATTGCCCTAATACCTGCATTCCAGTCGTTTAGTCAGTTGAATCGCGTCTCACCTGACTTCGCTGACATTGTTATTCAAAACACATGGAATAAGATTTTCTTCAAGTTCGGTTCAAAAGATAGCCCGGAAGAGGCTGCTGAAATACTCGGAAAGACCAAAAGGTTCCAGCGATCGGTATCAGTTTCTGCTAACCAAGGTGAAAGTGCCCAGTACCTGCGCACAACACCGCAGTCTAGCATGTCAGATGGTGGGGGCATGGGGGAAAGCTGGCGTGAAATAGAGGAGTTTCGCGTCACCCCTGACCAATTAAGAGCGATGGATATGGGTCATGCGGTAATGATGATGGGGGCGCGGATGTATCACCTCAGAACACCAATGATTAACTACCCAAAGAAAATTCCGTCATTTAAGGCTGTAAAGCGCAACACGAAAATCCCAGCAAACAAGCAGCCGCTGAACTTTGAAGACAGGCTAAATGAATTTCTCACAGATGTGGCATGAGGAAAGCTAGATGATAACTATTGTTTTCTGGGGAACCATCACTATATTCGCAATGTTCCTCTTGGGCGTTCTACCTGGGGTTAAGGAGATTTTTCGTCCAATAATGGACATATTATCAAAAGGCATCGTGGAGGTTGTGAAGTTTGCCGCTGGCTATGTTCTTTGGCTGTTAAAAACGATCATTCACGCGCACCTTGATTTCATTAGCCACCTTACACATTCACGCAGTTATTTCGATCCTGCTGACAAGATAAGGAAATAGAGTAAAGTTTGACATTGAAATCGTCGTACCGTATACTTAAATGACCATCGAATCATGTCGAGCGCTCGGAGGTAATTTATGGCTAAGAATAAACGCAATCCAAAACGCCAGCGGGCGCTCAATGCTCGTCGTCAGGCTGCATCACAACCCAAGGGTTCTTTTATTGCCAATGAACTTCACGAGCTTATTGGAGCCGATAAAGAAAGTGTTGTGAGCGCTGTCAGGTGGCGAGCCAAAGTAAATGTATACCTTATCCTTGGTTTCAATCTTGTAGCTTTTCTCTTTCTCCTTTATCACACCAACGCCAATCAAGGTGGAGTTGTAAGCCATAACAGCCCGTATATCTGGGCCTGCTTTTTTGGCTTTTTTATTCTGCAAATGGTTTTCCTACACCGTTATCGGAGACTTATCCGTAACGCCTAAAAAAAGCCCCCGCCGATGCGGGGGCTTTTTATTACCGTGACTCCATGTTTTCTCTTGGGTCAGCTTCTTCGTCTTGGCCAGGGGCCTGGTCGCGGGGCTGTGCAGAAGCTGGAGGCTCCCCGCTAGAACTTGAGCCCCCACCACTATCACTCGTCCACCCATTACTCGGTGCTTGCGCTGGCTGGGATTGCTCTGATGCCTCCCAAGGTTCACCGCCTGCCTGCTGCCCGGTGCCCATCTCTTGGCCGAGATACCCTCCCTGGTCAGGGGTAACTCCCGGATTAGCCCCGTAGGCGGCCGCCTGGGGCACTTGGCCGCCCTGAGACGCTGCGGGCGTCTCCTGGCCGGAGCCAGCAACCTGTTGGCCATTCTGAGGCCCAGGAGCAATCCCGGGTGTATCAGAGGGTGCCTGATTGGCCGCAGAGCTTTCGGGCTGTCCATTACCTAACTGGGATTCAGGAGTTGGTTGATCCTCACGGAGCTGCCACCTCGTCATGCTGGCTTCCGTGGATTCAACAGTGGGACCAGTCTGCGCTTGCTGGTCTATCTGATCCTGAGTGGGTGGAACCGCTACGTTTGTCGGTTCAAATGTACCATCACCTCCGTACTGGTAATAAGCATGCCCACCTTCACGCTCAACAGCGTAGACGGCATGTGCTTGACCACTCTCGTCCTGGGTATAAAAGGTAGGGACAAACGTATCATTTCCGACTTGGATGTTTGTCCTTTCGCCACCAGTGATCAAGGCATCTGCGTTTGCCTGATCTGCCGCTGCTATATCGCGCCTATCAACTACGGACAAGGCGTCTCCGTTGTCGATCACCTGATAATCGTCAGGCC
This sequence comes from Halomonas sp. THAF12, assembly GCF_009363675.1. Taxonomy (NCBI): domain Bacteria; kingdom Pseudomonadati; phylum Pseudomonadota; class Gammaproteobacteria; order Oceanospirillales; family Halomonadaceae; genus Halomonas; species Halomonas sp. THAF12. Next base: position 98,188 of record NZ_CP045400.1, read on the forward strand.
TTTCCACTGGTGCTTGAGCGGATGCACGGATATTGTCGAGCTGTCCTCCAGTATCTACAGAAAGATCGCGAACTCCCCGATCTCCGATAGGTGAGGTGGTCTCAGCGGCATCTCCTGCTCTTGCGCCCACATCAGAAGTGTTAGCGCCAACAGCTCCAACAACATCGTTTCTTTGGCTGTCAATTTCTGCTTGGTCATCTTCCATTCTTTGATCGACACGACCACGAAGATTGCTCATGTCGGTCTGCATGTCGGAAACAACCTGCGGATTAGCAGGTGTTGGCAGAGAGCCCGACCTGCTGGCTGTCCATTCTTCGTGGGCCTTCTGTTGTGCCTGAACAGCCTCCTGGTAGTCAGTCGAGGCAGCATAAAGCATCGAGGCACGATCCTCACCAGCTCGACTTTCAAGAACTTGCCGGGCTTCACCCTCATTGTATTTGACGGAGTATCTTTCACCGTCAGAACCAGTAACCGACAACGTACCATCCTCGGCGAAGGCGAGCCTTCCGCTGTCGGATTGAGAGACACTGTTTCCCTCTTCCCGAGCTGCCTGCTCTGAGTCAGAAGAGCTTCTTCCTGTCTCACCACGCACTGATCCCTGTCCATAGGCAGATACGCCGGTATTAAGGCTCAGACCGCCTTGAACACGAGCGCCGACTTCCGCAGCAGCCGTAGTGGAAGAGCGTTGAGTTATCTCGGCCATCTCTCTCTCGGAAACACCAGCGTTCTCCATCAGCGAGTTCGTTGCTGCAAGCTCTTCAATGTATCGCTGACCCTGTGTGTCCTGGCTCATTCGAGACCAATCAATATTGCCATCTCTGACATACCCTTGATCTTCAGCATACTGCGTAGCCCCCCGAAAGGTATCGGTCATCATACTCTGGGCTTGCTGACTAAATGCTTCCTTGGCCTCCTGAGTTCTCTGAGTCGCCTCTGAATAGCCTTGGGAGGCTGACATGCTTTCCCTGAAGTCGGCAGCACGAAGACCCACATTCATGTCCTGACCGCTCATATTGGTCACCTGAGAGGCACCAACACCAACATGGTGAGCAGAGACCTCATTGCCAGAGCTATAGCGGTGAGAGGTCTGGTGAGCATTCATGCTCGCGTTGTTCATGCTCACCTGACCAGCCGTTGCCGCACCAGAAGAGATGCTGCCGGCAGCAGCCGCCGCGTGCTGAGATCCAGAAGCCCTGTCCAAGACAGACGTGAAGGCATAGCCACTGCCGGACACCAAGCCCCACATGATGGCAGGCACGAGGGTCGACATGAATCCCGATGCCATCACCATCTTGTCGGACATTTCACTGACGGCCCCCATGTTGGCCATGGTGAGACCATCGGCCAGGTAACCAGTCGTCTGCCCCTGGAAGTACAGCATCATGATGTAATTGACGATCGCAAGGCCTGGCCACCATAGAATGAGCCAGGTCATAACCTGAGCGTAGGAGGTGCCCATTTTCCGTCCGAGGCCTGGCACCAATATGGCGGCAAAGACGATCGGCGCTAGACCAATGACAAATGCCTGCAAGATGGCAAAGAAATATCCCGCCATGTCACGGAACAAGATCGCGGTGCTATACCAGCCTGATTGCTGCGCCCTTCGCGCCTGCTCGATATTGAGTGCCGAGATAAGCTCACTTGAGCCGGTCGCCATTGCTGCGTACTCGTAGGTGCCTGAGTACATTTCGGCGATAGCCGCTTGGGTGGCCAGGCCAGTGGCGTCCTGGACGACACTACCGCCTGATGCCCACCGGAAGGAGTCTTCCAGAGCAGCCTCAGCCAGCGCAGTAGAACCCGCCGCCTGCTGAAGCCAGAATGGGGATGACTCCCCCATGCCGTTCAGCAGTGAAGGTGCAGAGGCCTGCAAGCGATTGTCTATCTTTGTGTAAGCCGTGTCACAGGCTTCCATGCCGCCATTAGGATCTGAAGAATCATATACCACTGTGTAAACAGCCGGATTCAAGTTAGAACCAAGAATGCCCCAGGCATTTTGGGACGTAATGAGCGTGACCGGAGCAATACTTCCATTAAAGATATTGGGGAGAGCACAGTCATTTAAAAAGCTCTGGATACTTGATCGAAGGTAGGGATCGGTAAGCCGAATGCTTTTCATGTCATTCAGCATGCTCGCGGCCATTCCCACAGGGGCACCTTCAGAGAGCCTGAGGTTCGCAAAGTTCGGCGTTGTGAAGTTGGACTCAATGCTACTGGTCGCCCACATCCCGATTTCGGAGATGACAACGGCAGGTAGGCCAATAGCCGCGGGGACTCCCTCGATGCGTTGGGTAAACTGCGGAGCACCAGTTCCATCCCACACCATGTCTTCAACGAAAATATCTATTTTCAAGCTGAAAAGCATGTAAACCGTTAGCAGCATACCTGCAAAATACATGGCAATCTTCTGCAATGTGCCAGCGAGAATTCCGGTGAAGCACATCGCCAGAAAGCCTGCCATGGCCAGTAAAAGCGTCAGGTTACGAAACCCAGGGTTAGAAGCCGGGTCCGTCATGCGTTTGATCGCCTCGAGGATCTGCGCAAGGGCATAGCCATTACCGTAACCATAGAAGGTCCAGGTATCAGCACCCCCGCCCGGGCTCATAGTTTCGGCGATCGCCATTCCCGGTAGGAGCACCAAAGCAATAGCCGTCAGGCCTATTCCTAGCCACCTCATCAGTTCACCTCCCGGGCCATGTCACGGGCGAAGTTCATGCCGGAGAGCCCCATGGCATGAAGGTTGCGGAGTGTTGAACGATTGATTCGGTCAACCTGTGACATGATGTTTTCCTGCGTCTCGGCCATCAGGTTGATTTGCTGTGCCTTTTCAGAAGTCAGGGCAACAAGTTCATTCTGTGCTTCCCTGAACTCCCGAAGAACCTCGGCTGGCACTGAGGAAGTCACTGATGTCTTTGCCGTCGCCTGTACAGCATGACGGATGTACTCAATGGAAATCATATAGGCAAGGATCATTGAGTTACCTACAACAAGGTCATAAGCAATCTCTGGGTAGGTAGCAGCGACGTTAACCGCCTGGTAAAGCGGGAATGGCGCAGCAGCAATAATTGCCTTCTGAGACGAGGAGAGCGGGGTTCCTGTAGCGACATTCTCTACAGCCCCCTCTAGCTCAGTCACCACAGTTGTCAAGAAGCCTTGCCCTAACGATAGGTCTTCTACCTTGCTTCTTTGTGGCGCCCAACAATCCCTCAGATCACTGCTTTGGCAGGTGTAAATCTCCATTTTTTGACCGGAGCTACCCTCCTGCCAAACCTTGTCTTCACAGAACTCATTTATAAAGTCCGCGTACTGGATTTCTGATGGTGATGCCCGCTCACTTCCGCAAAGGAAAACATCCAGCATGGCATCCCCCGTCTCTATCGTAGGCGGATATGTGTTTGCATCACCATTGCCATTTTTATTCCTAACCTCTGTACCAATCCAGCTCATAAGAAGCTCGGCAAATATCTTGTTTTCACTCCCCATATTGTTTGAGCCGTCTTTACCCGGTGCTATGCCTGCCTCTTGGAGGCCGAGCCATGTGCGATTGCCATCTATGTCCATCGCGAGGGCTCGGTCACCTTCATTCGCATCAAGATGGTCACGAATTTCACTGCCAGCATCGCCGCTTGAGTCGCAGGTATCCTGTTGGGCAGCGAGCCAGTCACTTTCCACCCCTTCAAACATGCCCACAGAACTACACCAAAGGTTGCTCAGCTCACCTGAGTAATCTGGAAAGCCATCTACGATGGCCTGGGCTGCCTCACAGCTGTCCTGGGAGAGCTTGGCGGCTGCCTGAGCCATGCGTTGAGCAAACTCCAGGACATCGCCACATATTGGACAAAGCTGCTTCAACGCCAGCTGGAAGGAGAGGGCGACAACCCCCTGTGCGATCTGTTGCAGCATTTGCTGGATCTGCTCGCTGTCAATGTACGAGAACCCGCCAAAATGGGCATCAATCCCGTTGCATCCGACCTCGAGCCTTGGTGGATCGATATTCACCAACGAGTAGCGATTCTGCGAGAACCGCATTGTCATGCCACCCGCGGAGTACCCATGTCTCGTCCGGGTTTCAAATGCTGTGGCACTCGTTGAACTACTGAAACCACCGCCAGCACTTGAAAGTCTATCGAACGCATCATTCAGGGCGCTCGCCTCTGCCTGCCCGATCGTAGCGGTTAGCGACATTCCCGTAAGTACGGAGGTCGCCACCATGGTTGCTATCTTTTTGCGGTGAAACATTACTCAACTCCTTGGGGAATGCCGGCGCCCAAACCACCGGACGACCGTTCAAGCATGTCGGGAACACTGAAATCGACTGCCGGACCTCCGCCGTCACTGACGGCGTTCAGGCCTTGCTCTGCCGCTCGCTGAATGGCACCAAAGAAAACCTCAATGCGTGATGTGATTCGTTGGGCTGCCTCTACTCCACTGGAGACCCGGAACCAGAGGTCATCCTGGGGGAGGTGTAGCCAGAGATCCGGGACAGCTTCGATGGCCAGGTGGCCGGCTGCCTCGACCGATCGCCCCGTGGTATCGCAGGTCTCGGTGAAGTCCGACATGCACACGTTATCGAGGGGGGCGTTATAGATGGTGAGCCCCGTGCGGCGGCCGATCTGCTTCATCACAGGCTGCATGTCATGACAGAACTGGCAGGCTGATCGGGTAAACCAGACCAGAAACCCACCTTGATCGTTAATCTCGGCCATGACCGCGTTACGCTTGCCATCCTGAGCACGAGACGCCGCTCGCAGCCCGAAGGAAGATACTGGGCTATGCACTAGGGGGTTCAGATCCTGGTTCTGGATCTGATTCCACTCCCACATGCGCGACATTGTGATGGCCTGATCGACGGCCCAGCGCATGTAGCGCTGGAACCGCTCGACGGTCTCCGGGTTGTTGGGGCTCATCACGGCCTGGTTCAGCAGCATGTCACGCTGCTTGGCCTGGAACTCGAAGCTCCCCTGCGGGTCCACGAAGCCGCATGACGGCTCCCACTCGTCAGGGTCGGTGCAGTCAATCTCCTCCTCTTTCGGCTCTTCACGAGGCTCCGCGATGACCTCTGGAGGCTTTTCCTGCTCTTCCTCCTCTTCATCGTCATCCAGGTGGCCCCAGAACCAGCCACATTCCTTGGGATTGCTGGAATCCAGGCAAGCGCGGTTCGAGCCGACCTCTGTTTGTGCCTCCAAGACCGGCGATAGCGCCAGCAGCGACAAGAGCAAGGGGGCCAGCACTTGGCCAGCCAGTAGGTTTCTCATAGCACGAAGCTCCGAATAGAAATTGCCGCAAGCGCCCATGCGGCAAGCACGGGCCAGAATTCCGAAGTGCCGCCATCCCATAGATTCAAGGAGTGACGCTTACCGGGGTGCCAAACGGGCACCCCGGAGGGGGTTCCTGCATCCCCCGCAATATGCGAGAGACCTCCGATGACGAACCCCAGGAGAGCCGCAGCTAAGAGAGGGGTTTCATCGAGCCACAGCCACGCGGCCACCGCTCCCCCTGCCCAAGGAAGGAGCCAATGCGTCACGGTCCTATGAGGGATCAGCGTGGTCGGCCCGAACCGGATCTCCATCCAATCCGGGGCAGTTGAGCCAGGTAGCGCCAGCGCCACCACCGCAAGCCCCGGCATGCCTCCATACATGGGCGTGATCGCCGCTCCTGCGGTCACACCAAACGCCAAACCAAAAAGCCGGTGCGCATTGCCGGTCACAGGGCCTCCTAGGGTCAATTCAGAGCACGCGAGAAAGCCCCGATTCCACGAAGGAAAGGGGGCTATGAATCGTCATGCTGGTTGGTATTGCTGTCGCTGGATGAAGCGGCGGCGCTGTGCGATCGCCCCTTTCAACCGTGCAGACAGGTGAGCATCTAGCTGTGCGGTATTGACCCAGTGTTCAGCTGCGGCCAGCCGCTCAGCATCTGCATTGTCGATCTCGGCCAGAATTACCTCAGGGGAGGCCAGCCTACGACCGCTTTTTTCCTGCTGAGAATGAGCTTCAGCATCCCTTCCAGGGAGCATTGCTGAGGTGTTCACAGCAGCATTTTTGGCAGCATTTCCATCGTCATCAGACCCTTGAGCCAGGCCCAGAAGCGCCAGCAACCCATACCGTCGCGCATACGTCTGAGCAGACGCCACGCCATGGCTGTCATGGGTGTCCACTGGCATCTCGCAATAGGAGCCAATAAACTCCCCACTCGGACCATGAATCAGCATGGTTTCCATCACCACTGCGCCCACATTGCCTGGTACAGGCGCCTGAACCAGCGCAATTTCGTGCCGATTCAAGACCTCGCGGACACTGCCGATAATGGCAGTCAGGCTGGCGTAGCTGCTGTCGTACATCGGATTGCTGCAATCCGAAGCGACAACCCCACCCAGCTCTGCCTGGACTGAAGCCAACGCTCTGCCAATGCTTGCGATTGAGTCGCTACGGTTCATAACGTGCTCTCCTCTCATCCCCCAGGTACTGGGGTCTCACGAGAGGTAGGGGGGGCACTGACAGATAGCCAAGGAGGTGAAGCAACTAACTGAATTAAAAAGAAAAACCAAGAACTGATGCAGGTTCAGAAACGTATCGCATGGAGAACTGATGTACCGCGCATGGGAACTAGATGAAGACGCTAGGCCCCATTCACCACGAGTCGAAGCGCGTCTAATCCGCAAGAATAAAAAAGCTGATCATGGATATAAGGCAAAGGAAGCGACAGCCGACCCCGTGCTGATGGCCTTAAAAACTGAGGCTCCTCCAGGTGGATTGCTTGCCACCCTGAAGAGTGCCCCGAAAGCAACAAACAGGGAGCGGAGGTTAACGATGATTTAACTGAGTGACGCTTCTCCACGACGAAACACTTGATTCAGCTAACAAGCATCCCCTCCCGTCCCTATGGCTGAACATTAAAAAGCCCTCCCAACAGGATGTTAGGAGGGCTTGAAGGTTAAGCAGCCTGACCCTCGCGAGGAAACCCCGCCAGGTTGCCACTGGTGTACACATCAGCCCAGTCCAGGCTCTTGTCAGGACCGGAGCTGGGTGCATCCGGGATTCGGATAGACGCCTGAATCCCCTTCTCCCACAGGCGAGCCTGAAGCGCTTTTGCCGCATCCTGCCCAGCCTTTCGACCCATCCTGTCCGGCAGATCACGATCAGCCCAGATCACGACCTCCTTGATCCCTTCTGGTGGCTCAAAAGCCCCCATCAGAGACGCGGACAACACGGGCCATACAGGCATGCCTGTCGCTGCACGAACGGCCAGTGCGGTCTCAATGCCTTCGGCGATGCCGAGAACACCGCCGACCACTGCGCCGAGTCGGATAGCACCACCACCGACCTCGCCGCCATTGACGACCGGAAACAGCTTCTTGGCCTTCGTCACAGGCGCCTTTTCCACCATGCCGCTCTGGGAACGGTGAAGGTAGGTCCGGTGCATGGTCACGGGCTGGCCCTGGGCATCCCTCACGATCGTCAGCAGAGCCGGATAGTGCCCCACCACCTTGCCTTTCTCGATGTAGGCGAGGTTCGGGTGAAGCCGAGCCTCGCTTTCCATCACGCTGAGCATGGCCTTCACCGGCAAGCCGCGGAATTGCAGGTAGCTCCCAAGGAGAAACCTGCCTTCCCCCTTGTCCAGCGGCAGGGCTTCCGTCCAGCGCTTTCGCAGCGTTGGTCGGATGTCCTGCTTGGGCTTGGGCTTAGGAGGCACGGGCCGCGAAACAGCCGGCGCCAGCGGCTCAACCGATTTCTCGCCGAGCGCACCCATCACTTGCTCCAGGATCTCTGGGAGTTTCCAGCCCTTCAGCTCCTTGATCAGGCTGAAGCCATCCCAGTTACCGCAAGTGCAGATCGCCGTGCCACGCAGCTGGAAGTCCCGATCAAGCCGGAAGTCCTCCTTTCCACCATGGACGGGGCAATCGATATGCGTGCCAGGGTGCTCGAGAGCGGCATCCAGCTCGGGGCAGAGGGCTTGGAAGACCTCCCCCCAGCGCCCTTGGGCGATTCGCTTCACATCAGCGATCTCGTACTTATTGCTCTTGCTCATGAACAGTCTCCTCTCTCATTCCCGGTTGCCCGGATCTCACAAGGAGGTAGGGCAAGGTGTGACGGTTATGGAGAGGTAGGGGGGCGACTGCCACGTTCCCGGGTGGCGAGACCAAAGCGCCAGCGCGATTTCGCATGCGAAACTGAAAAAAGCCCCAAGCACGGATGTGCCTGGGGCTCGAAGGGTAGATCAAGCTGCTATGGCATCTGAGCGTTTCATGCTCGCCAAGCAGTTGCCGACCAGCCGGCCCACGGCACGGAATGCCCCAAACACGACTGATTGGCCCAGCAGCTCATGGCTGACGGTCTCCGGCAGACCATGTACCAGCTCTTCCGGGATCGTCTTGACCCTGGCATGTTCCGCCTTGGTCAGGAGACGGGACAAGCTGGGATCATCCGGGTGCCGGATGAACGGTTCAGTAGATCGGGCCTTCGCGTACCCGCGCCCAATCGTCCCGAGGCCATCCTCGCTTCCATCGAGCAGCTGCCGACGAAAGCCTTTCCCTGAGGCCAGGTCACGCGCCTCCTTGTCCGCCAGGTACGAGTAGGCCTTGTAGCGTGACGCGACCGCTTCATGAGGATCAAGCACCTCCTGAAGCGAGGCTTCACGCTGACGCACCGGCTCCAGCTTCCCGAGGTCAACCTCAATCCCTTTGCTGACCGCGAGCATGCACAGCCTGTCACGCCGCTCCAACGCACCGAGGGCATGCCCATCGAGGACCGTCTCCTGTACCTCGTAGCCAAGCCCCGACAGCACATTGCGAATCACCATCATGCTGACAGTGTTCTGGTAGGGCGGGACGTTCTCGAGCAGGACTGCTGCCGGCCGAAGGGTCTGGATGGCATTCAGAAAGGCAACGAAGAGGCTACCAGCCGTCTCGTGCGCTTCCGCATGCGCCAGGCCATTCTTGGCACGCCCCGACAAACTGGCGCCTGTGCAGGGCAAACCGGCCAATAACAGGTGGACAGGAGGCAGCTTATGCCACTCCACATCCTGCATTGGCCCCTGGATAGCGATACTGTCCTCATCCCAGACGGGATTATTGGCCAGTGAAGCATCCAGGTAGGCACCCTCCAGCTCATTGGCAAAGGCCAATCGAGAGGGCACCCCGGCATCTGCCAGCCCCTTGTGTATGGCTAGGTCAAGCACGCCACCGCCATGCGCGATCGAGCCAACTTCCAAGGGCTCCCCGTTACCGAGGGCCTTGAGCAGCCGCTCCATGCGCTCCGACTCAGCGAGGTCGTGATGATGGATCGTGATGTCGATGCGGTTGCCCCGCACAACGACACGAACCCTCTCAACCTTGCCCAGCGCCTCGGCCAGTTCCGCTGCCGTGATGTCGATCACCGGCAACTCGTTTTCCCCTCGCTTCCGGCGAGACACCTTGTAGGCGCCATCTGCCGCAAACTGAAGGGTCAGGCTTTTTCGGCCGGCGACGAGGTTGAAACGCTGCCCAGGAGAGATCCCGGTACGCGCCAGCCGATTGCCCTCCAGCCACAGACGCTGCTTGCCACGATGCTCACCAATCTTGGTGTAAATCACAGTGCTCTTGCTCATGATCCATCTCCTCTCTCATTCCTGCGGTATGCAGGTCTCGAGGAGAGGTAGGGGGCAGAGTGACCGAGGGACGGAGAAGGGCGGAAAGGCCAAGCCAGAGGCGTCTGTAGGCCTCAGCAACAGTAGGCTCGATGCTCCTGGATAGACGCCTCCTCGAGGAGCTGGTCGGCGGCTATCTGGAGGCTGGCAGCTACACCGGGCGATTCATCCAGAGCACGTTCCCGGTACGTTCGAGCACGCTGTCGGCACAGGTAGGCCGGGAAGGGGTGAATCGCGTAGTCGACTGGAACCATCGCCTGGTTACGCGGCGAGTAAATCAGGCGAGAGACGGCTCGACCATAATTGTCGAAGAGCGTGGCCCCCTCGAGGAGGTCATGGGCTGCCCCACTGGCCACCCAGGCATCGACTAGCGGCTGCGAGGGGAGTTGAGTAGCCCCCGTCAGCGTAGCGATCACTTGCATGCTGACATGGTGTGGGGCCAGGTATGTCGCCATGTTTGGCAGCCATGGGCAGACAGGACGCTCTCTACGGCCCCTCAGGCGTATTTCGGCGACATAGGCCAGCTTGGGCATTGCCTTGAGGTTCTGAAGCAGCCTGCGCTCTCTGTGGGCCGGGAGGCCCAAGGCTTGTTTGTGGTGGATAGCCTTCGTGAACACGGCATGCTCCAGCCGATACCAGGCGTCAAAGAGGAGGGCATCCAGCAGGGTGGGAGCGCGTTGACCGAGCAGCTTCATGGGCAAGGTCGGAAGGCCAACGGTCATCGCGTCACTCCGGGAAAGAAAAAGACCCCAGCGAGTGGGGTCTATAGAACAGAATCAGGCAGCCAACTTGATGGCACTGACCAAAGAGACGCCGCGCTCAAAGGCTTCACGCGCCAGCTCTTCAGCATGCTCGTCCAGGTGACTGTTATCGTCGCCGATGTTTACCTCAATGGCGCCTAAGCTCGCAGCGCAGTCATCCAGAAGAACGGATTGACCAGCTACGTCGACTGACACCTTTGCCCGAAGCACGCCGTAGAACCACTCATCATCCAGCCAGCGACGCTTATCGGTCTCGCTGTGGCAGTCGAAGTGGTCAGGGGTCACATCCGGGTCGCGATCCAGGAGCACCGTCACGGTGTAGTCGCCCTGGGTGCCCTGAACGGTATCGGAGCAGATAGCAAAGTTGTCGAATTTCGTGAGTTCCATGATCGTTCTCCTCTCTCATTCCTGCGGTATGCAGGTCTCGAAAGGGAGATAGGGGAGGGCATGACACCTCCCATGGCGCCAGCGTGAAAAAGCCCCCACATGTTTCCATGGGGGGCTCTGAAGGTCTTTCTGGTATCAAGCTGCACGAGCCGCTGGGCCGACCATGCTTCTTGCCTTCTCCAGGGCTCGGTGCGCCAGCACAGCCGCCTGGGTATCAAGGAGGTTACTCGTCACCCCGACATTGACACCGATCGCGTGCTGCTTGGTCCGAGCATCCGGGATGCGGATCGAGTGCTCGTTGATTGCCACGCTCACTTCGGCTTCCAGCATGGCGACGAACCCATAATGCTCAGAGGCCTCGGCACAGCGCAGGTGGTCCTCGGGGGACGCCTCGAAATCGTGCTTCAGAGTGACCGTCACCGTGTAGGCCCCAGCGAAGCCAACAACAGAATCACCGATCATCGCGTAGGTATAGAAACGCTCCAGCTTCATCATCCATCTCCTCTCTCATTCCTGCGGGAGTGCAGGTCTCAAGAGGAGGTAGGGGGGATAATGACGGTGCTGGCGCTGGGAGTCGGTGGCCACCATGCAGGCCGGTGGCCACCATGCAGGCCGGTGGCCACCATCAGGCGAATGGGGGGCAGAAGAGCGTTATGCGGCCACCTGGGCCAGCAGGGAGCGAACGTGCGGATTGGCATCGCGCCCATCCCCTTCCACCCCTTGGGCAGGGCGACGGAGCGCATGGCTCGCCCAGAGCGCGACCGCGGCGGAACGGCTCACGCCTGCGTTGCAGTGAATCAGCAGCTTCACCGGCTGTCGGGCCTGCGCCCAGTGGCCGATCCAGGCCGAGATCCGACGCGCATCATCCGGGGTCATCGGCTCCTCGCAGCCAAAGCCTTCCCCCGGCACGACATCATCGAACTGCATCGCGAGCACATCACCCCATCCCCTGGCCAAGCGGGGTGACCGCTCATCGAAGCCGCGGATGGACAGCACTACCGTATCGGCGGCTGGCTGCCGCCGTTCGATGTCTCTACGACTGGTGTACTCAATGCTGGAGATCATGTGCGAGTCCCATGCTGGCGGGCTGTTTTGACAGTGGCTTCAGCGACAAGCAGCCTGACCCTGATGGCGATGCTCAGGCGCCCAGCCAGCAGCGGCCTCAGGTTGTTTTCGTCCGGCCCATCCTCGAGTCGTGTCAAAGCGTCCTCTGCTTCGACTTCCAGGGATGCAGCCGCCGCATTATAGCGAGTGACTTCATCGCTACTCAGGGGCAGGGGAGTAACGCCATCCAACCCCAGTCGCTCATACGCCTCAATAACCAGCATGTCGCGCAACAGGGGGTTTGAGCTGTAATGGCTTTGCATCTCAGCGTCAGCGTTCAGCGGCGAAATCAGGTCCGGGGTCATGCGCCCTCCAGTGGGAATCCATTTCGGTGACATACCAAGCTCAGGAGGGGATAGGGCTCGTACTGACACTTCCTGACGAAATGAGAAAGCCCCAACTAGCGAACTAGAAGGGGCTTGAAGGGTACTGCTAGGAATCAGATCAGCTCAAATGGCTTGGGCTGCTGATTTGCTGTGCATGACAGCTTACCCTGGGCAGCTTGGCCACAGGGATTCCTCATGGAGGTTTCAGGACAGCTGACGTAAGCGCCCTCGCGTGATAGCCGAAAAGCCAGCGGGCCTTGTCCAAGCAACCTGAAAACCAAACCGATGAGGTCTACGAAAGCAATTTTCTCGCTCTCATACCGTTCGACGAACGGCCTCGCCCATAAGATAGGGCGGTAGGTGACAGCTGGGAAGGCATCAGTTGGAAATTCGTGAAATGAGGCGTCGCTGGCACCGCTGATCGACGGTCAGCCGCTCCTACCTCGCTATCTCTTCAGCCGGCGCCAGGAGATGCTGACCATCGGCCGTCGCATCGTTGACCGCCAGGCCGACCGGATAGGCCGCCAGCTGCGCAGGGTGGATAGGCTTGAGCTGCTGTTTCAGCGTGTCCCGATCCTGTACTTCAGGGTCGAGCCAGGCCTCAGCGCCAGCGGCCACGACGACTGGCATGCGGCTATGAATCTGCTTCGCCACGCCTTGGGCCGGCTGGGTCACGATCGCGCACCCCAGCTCGCCATCAGCTCGCTTGGTGAAGACTCCCGCCAGCAGCAGCAGGCCATTCGAGGCTCCGTGGAAGTAGAAGGGGAGCTTGCGCTCACCCTCGTGCCGCCACTCGAACCAACCGTTCACCGGCACCAGGCAGCGGTGGCGTGAAAAGGCCCCCTTCCAGAATCGGCTCGTCGCCAGACTCTCGGCTCTGGCTACATGCGTGCGCGGCGCATCCTCTGGCGCCCACCTGGGCTTGAACGACCACTGGAGTGCAGTGACCTCCGGCTGATCCTCCGTAGCAGCGATTGCGACGATCGGGCCGCCCGGGGGAATGTTGTACCGGGCCGGTGGGAATGTTGCACCGGACGCCAGAGGGTAGCCGAATCTCTCGGCCACCTGGCGAGGGTCATCATAGAGGGCGAAGCGTCCACACATGGCTGCTGTTCACTCGATCATTCGGCCGGCTCACCGTACTGCTCGCGATAGTGTCTGGCTTCTTCGCATTCCGGTGTCAGGCCTATCATGTCCAAAAGCTGGCGCTCCCAAGCGCCAGGTCGACGTGAGCCATCCGCGATGGCAACCGCTACCTCCTGCATCATCTCTTCAATCGTTCCCCATGGAATCGCGGCTCCATGCTGCTTCTGGAGCTTCGTCAGGTACTCCAGCTCGGCATGGACAGCGGCCGGCAGGGTGATCGTCAGCGGTACGGTATTGCTCTCCTCGACTGCCATCAGTGGGCTCCTCGTGGGCGATTTGTGGTTTCAAGGATACCAGCCTCTGCGTCGTGTGCTGCGCCAGCAGTTGCTAGGCCCGGGGATGATGCTGAGGCCACCCAGAGAAAAGCCCCCAGGCAATGCCATGGGGGCTGAAGTGCAATCAAGCGACTCGCCACACACCTCGCTCGACCGGCGCAAACCAGTCATTGACGTAGAGCGTCTGGCGAACCTTCTCGCGCCAATGCTGACGACCCGCCAGCTTGTCCGGCGCATTCTCCGCTACCGCTTCGTACAGGCGCGACAACGGAGCTTCACCACCCAGCGATACCAGCGCCTGGCGTACCACGGCCTTCCATGACCCCCGCAGCCGGCGCTGCTGACTGTGGGCCATGCTGGAGAGCGTCGACAACAGGGCCACGCTGCGATCAGGACGCTGCCACAACAGGATGTACTCGTGAGCCACCCTGGGCAGCCGCATGCCCGCATACTGCCGTGACACGCTCTGGACGTTGTGCTGTGCCTTGATCAGCACGGCCCTCAGCTCGTCCGCAGGCATCCTGGCGATCGCATCAGCCTGGAAGGACCAGTAATGGCCATTCCGCCTCAGGTCGCCAATGATCGTCCCGTAGAAGCCACCATGGTTCACGGCCTCGCGCTGGTTCAGCAGAGCCTGCTGGAGCTTGTCCATGAACTCCTCAGGATCAGCGCAGCGCGACAGGTCATCCGGGTGCTCGCCGGGATAGACGTTCCCGCTGTACACGATCATGTCGTGATAGGGCGGGTGCGACAGGCAGAGATCCACCGGCTTCCCGGTGGCATCCAGGATGGAGTGCCGCAGGATGTTGAACCCCGAGTGAAGATCCAGGCCAAAGGCCTCGATCCCCATCTCTGAGGCCACCTCCACTGAGGTGCCACTGCCCACCATGGGGTCGCAGAAGGTCTCCGGGCGAAGCTGCTCGAAAATGTCCTTGTAGACATGCCCCGAGCAGTTACCGCGCCAGCTCGATTTGCCCCACTTGCCACGGGTCGGGTGCGAAATTACAGACGTGCTCATGATCCATCTCCTCTCTCATTCCTGCGGTATGCAGGTCTCGAGGAGAGGTAGGGGCAGGCCTGACGGGCTAGAGGTCGACCTCTAGCCGATCGCCCACCGACACCCCCATGGCGTCGAGGGCGCCAGCATTCAGCTCCAGGGCCATCCAGAAAGGCACGCCGGCCGAATATCGAGGGCAATCCTCACGCTGACGGGTGCAGGGCGGCATCGTCTCCACCGACAGAATTTCCCCTCGCTGGTCGAGAAAGGCGATGTCGATGGGGAAGCGGGTCTGGTACATCCAGAAGCTGCTCTGCGCTGGCTGCTGTTCGTCGTAGGTGAAGAGCATCCCCGTGTTGACGGGAAGCGATGGGCGCTCCATCAGCCCCTTTCGCCGCTGGCGCGAGGTTTGAGCCACCTCAAGCGCCAGCTCATGACGCCCACCCTCCGTGGCCAGCTGGCCCACTATCTCCTGCATGGATTGGCGATCTGCCACCAGGGCCATCATCGTGATCCCCGTCAAGAATAGGGCTGTGATGCCGATACCTGTGGTCATCGATGGCGGGCTGTGGCGCGTCAACGTCGAGCGGGTCTGAGGCATGGTTTCCTGGGGCTCCAGTGATTCATATCGGGTTGCCCCATGGATAGGTCCGTGGCTGACGCTACCCAGGACAGTCAGGAGAAAGGAATCCATGCCGGCGACCAAGCCATTCGGCCGCTGGCTGCACAAAGCCCGATGGGTCAACACCGCAGCCTGGAAATACGCTCAAGCGTTTCACGAACAAGCCAGCCAAGTAGCGTTACCGGCCGATAGCGCCAGCGGCCAAGGGATCATCCGGTGGCAAGACTGGTCGCCCTGCTTCGGTGGGGATATTGCACACTGGGAGCCCGGCCCTCGAGGGATGCACTGCCGTCGCGCCACTCTCGCGCCAGCAACCCGCCTCATCACGACGCAACATCACGACGCCTTCAGCTGTTTGATACGAGAGATCACCAGCCTGGAATCTGGGAAGGGCAGTCTCGCCACCTCGGCTACCCTCGACGCCTACGCGCTCAGCGAATGCTGCGGTCTCATCAACAGTGACCCTGCCTGGATAGAGAAACTGCTCGGCTGGCACGAGCTGCGATTCAATGCCTCTCCTGGAGCGGGAGAGACGCTGGAAGTCTTCAGCTGGCATGACCAAGGCTACCACCTGCTCAACCAGGGTGGGGCGCACCACTTCGCCGCTGCCCGTTATCTCGCCGGCTTCTACGCCCCAAGATTCCGCGTTCAAGCCCCCCTTGCCAGGTACAGCCTTGACCGCGAGGCCGCCCAAGACATCCTCAACGCCTTCGACATGTTCTGCGAGCCCGAGGACCAGACGATGCTCGAGGCCTTCACGCATCACATGGCCGCGGCAGGGGTTCCGCACGCAACGTGCCCAGCACCGCCACCCTGGGACGGAGCGTACCGCCTCCTGCTGCTGCCCCGGGACAACCAGAAAGCCGCTGGCGCCGCGTCCGTGCTACGCGAGCATGGCTGGTTCGATGTCAGCGCCCTCCTGCGCAGCCAGGTCACCCCATAGAGGCGATGCAGGTCAGGACTGCGATCGCCCCGGCTGGCCCCCTACACCCCCAGCTGCTCGCTAGTGAGCGGGATCTCGCCCTCCTCGATCTTGATCACCACACACGTCTCATAGGGGTTGTCCGGGGAGGGTGAGCCGGCTTCCGACACCTCGAGGCCCCGCTTGCGCAGCGCCGTGATGGCCCTCCGGTTCGGGCCGCCATCCGGGCCGAACAGCACCTCACCGCCCAGCTCCTCGATCTGCTCCAGCAGACCGCCAGTGGTTTCATCGGTGACGCTCACAAACTCGCTATCGAGCAGGTTCAGCTCGTCGTCAGGGTTGTATATCTCATGGTTGTCGAGAGCCGTCACGGCCCGCGCCAGCGCATCAATGCTCATCCTGTGGCTCCTTTTGTGGTTGCGATCGCCCGTGGCCATGCCGCGCCTTCGGACCCTATTCTCTATGGTGCTTCGGAGGAGGCTTTGCAAGCACCGTGCTTGGCTGGCGCCAGCACCAACAACCGGAGAGGGTGACAGGCATGACCACAGTGAGGATGGATGACACCACGACGCAGGCCCTCGAGAGGCTTGTCGCCGCAGCCTTGAGCGATACCGGGCAATCCCGGCGCTGCGCCGACTTCCTGCTGGCATGGTACAACGCCGCGGAGAACGGGGGCTTTGACCTCACCACCCTCTGGGGCATGGATGACGAGCTGGCCAGTGCGTGCGGTGTGGTGTTCCTGTGGGTGGCGAGCCATCGCGTCTATCCCGATGATCTCGGCTATGGGGAGGTGTTCCAGCGGATCTGGGCGCTCTGGCGAGCTGGTAGTGAGCAGGCCGGCTGAGACATGAAAAAGCCCCAGCCTCAGAAGAGGAGGGGCTTGAGAAAGGATCGAACGATCCGGTAGGTCACACCTCAGTGCTGCCTACCCACTGGGAGCCGAGGAAGGCCTCAACGCCATTCTCGACTTCCTGGGGCAGCATCTGTGCGATGCCATCCCCTGTCTCTTCCAAGGCCTCATGGGTCCATGGGCCAGACGGAAGTACGCGCAGCAGTACCTTGCTGCGATCTAGGTCCATGATGGTCAACGCCTCGAGCTGGTGTCCCGAAAGGATGTCAGGCTCACCGGGTCGCTGGTCCGTCACAAACTTGATGCTGGACATGCTTTCCTCCAGAGGGCCAGTGGCCCGTTTCGTCTATGTGGATCAAACGATCCGGCAGCTCACCAGCAGTACCACTCCTGGATCTTCTTCGAGAGCTGGTCAGCCTGCTCCCAGCTCCAGAACTTACCGATCACCAGCGGGACAGCCACCAAGCCAGCCTTCGACAGGGCGCGGGTCAGGTATGCCGTGCAGACGTACCCCTCGTTATTGCCGCGGCGCACCTCGGTCATCATGCCGATCGTTGAGGTGTGGGCCGCGCAATCACGCAGCGCCGCTTCTGCTTCCAGCCCCTTCTTGAATTGCAGCAGGTCAGAGACCCACTCGTGTTCAGGAAGCATGACGTTGCAGTAGCGCTGTGCCCGATCTTGCAGTTGCGAGGCGATCTCAAGGATCTTCTCGCTGCCCAGATCCTCGATACGAGGCAAGTCGATCAGGCGGTCCTCGAGGAGGGTCACTTGGTCTCCGAGGCGGGCAGGCGTATAGCTGCTCAGATCATAAAGCAGTGACTCCTGGGCGACCGGCTGCTCGGTGATCTCCACCTCGGCATGCTTGTCGTCCAGCGCCAGCTTCACGAGCCGGGAATCCCGAGGCTCGGTGAGGAAGACACTGGTGGCGTCGACAAGGCACTTGCGCGAGATAGCATTGTCGATTCCCAGGCCTTTCACGATGGGCTTCGGCACTTCCAGCCATGCCTGGCCAGCGTCGGCGTCATGGTGGCGGACTGCATTGATGGTCTTCATTGGGCTTCTCCTCTCATCCCTGCGGGATTGCAGGTCTCGAGAGGGGGTAGGGGTAGGGGTGACCTTTCAGGCGCTTCTGGCCGCCCCTGGAAGGGAAAGGGCACCATCCGAGGATGGTGCCCTTGAAGCAAACTACTCGAGGTGAGTGTCATCCCACATCGCAATGTTCACATCGCCATCGGCAAGGCCCATGCAGACTATGCCGCTTATATCGAGAGGTGAAGCTTCATCGTCAGGATCGGTCAAGCGACCCCAATCACAGGCACATTCATACTTCGCCTGCTCTTCAGCTTTCGCTAACTCCTTGTCACGATCCTCCTGGGCATCCACCTCGATGGAGCTGATCCAGATCGTCCCGGTCCCATTGCTCTCCTGACAGAAGGCGGTATAGGTCCGGGTGGCCGGCGCCTCATTGGAAGCGTCGGTGTCGTCAGCGAGCTGCTTGGACAGCTCCGCTGAGGCTTCGTCCTTGAGCAGCCTCTCCAGGTCATTGATCTCATCGGGCGCGTACCCATCCTTGCCGGCATGGTGTGGCACATACTCGGCGAGATCCGATTCGCCGCGGCCAACCAGCTGCATGATGTCGGCCCACTGGGCGTCAGTGAGGGTGGCTGTCTTCATCGTCATGGTGCTTTTTCCTCTCATTCCTGCGGGATTGCAGGTCTCGTGAGGAGGTAGGGAAGGGGGTGACACAAGGGGGGTAGGCTAGTGCCTGGGGGAAGGTGGGGTGGGGGTGTCCGGCCAGGATCACCACCCATCCCAGTGAAGCACGCAGTCGGGATGCGCGTTATGCAGAACAGTCGAAGTAGGCCTCATCGAGCATCGCCGGCTCGACACCTCCCTCGAACAAGCCTATGCAGGCGATGGCGCTGGTGTCCGGCATCGACATGCAGGGCGCGTACTCCACGCCACGCTCCCATGCCCCTGCGCAGGACTCCTTGGCTTTCTGGATGGCCATTTGATGCTCTACCTCGCGATCGGCCTGAGGCGTGACTTGCACATACTCGATGCGCAATTCCCACTCCCCGGCCATGTCTTTGCAGATCGCGGTGTATACCTTCGGGCGTGCGGCCCACAGCCTGTCCAGGATGTCGTCGTGTGCGCTCATGAAGCAGCTCCTCTCTCATTCCTGCGGGATGCAGGTCTCGAGGAGAGCTAGGGCGCCCACTGTCAGCCAGTCGCGCTCAGCGGGCACAGGAGGCCGCTCTCGCGGATGTCAGCGACACGGGCAGGCCCAAGGCCGCTTATATCCTTCAGCTCCGCCACAGAGCCCCAGGGGCGCCTCTCGGCGACAAGCTCAGCCCGGGCAGGACCAATGTGGGGCAAGCCCTCCAAGGCTCCCTCCGGGCTCTTGTTGAGGTCAATGCAGCTCAGGTCGGACGGCGCCACGTCTTCGCTCGGTGTGGCGTCGGTGCCTGGCCAGGCATAGAGCTGAATCTCTGCGCCATCAGTGGCCAGGAAAATCGGCGCGTGATCGGAGACCCTGGAGCGAGCCTCCTCGTGGCTCATGCCCAGCAAGGTAGGGAAAGGGATCACCCCTGTATCGCTGATGGGGAGTTCGTCCGGGTTGAGCCAGAAGTTGTCGTAGAGGTGCCGGTAGACGCCGGTTTCATGCGCCAGCGTGGTCGCCACACGGCTCAGCGCGGGAGAGGCGCCAGCAGAGCGCAGCGGTTCCCAGGCCTCGTGGTCCGGCTCCAGGTTGAAGTCGCCGGCCAGCACTCTCGGCGTGTCTGGGTAGACCTCCTCCAGCCACCCCCAGTAGTCGGCCAAGGCCTCCACCTCCCGGGCACGTTCGCTGACGCTATCCCCATAGATGACATGCAGATTAGCCAGCGCCAGCTCTTGCCCCGTCTCGCGATCACGGAACCTCGCAGAGTAGGGCTCGCGGGCGAACACGTCATCATGATCCAGGAACACCACGGCCCCTTCAGCGTACTCCACCTCCGACTGCCGCCAGACAAAGCCGTAGTGCTCCCGGTAGCGCTCCCCCTCGCCAAGGGAATGGCTGGCCATGGCTCCCCAGACTTCGCCGGTTGTCGCCTCGAGGTGCGCGACCAGCTCCTCGAGGGCGCTCTCATCCATCAGCTCCTGCAAGGCGATGAGATCCATCGACTGGGCGACATGGGCGACCTTCTCGACCTCCTTGCCGTTGTCCCAGCCGAGCTGGCGCACATTCCAGCTGCCCAGGATCATGTCGGCTGGCGCCAGGGTGGGGGAGAGCGCCAGCACAGCACTGGCAATCGTGATGGGGGCTTTGAACGTCATGTTTCCTCCGTGCTTAGGATTTACCGCCCCGCTTTGGTTGTGACGGTTCGGGGCGTTGGTCTAGCTGGCCACGCAGCTCCTTCTCACGGGCTTGCGTGACCGCGAGTTCTGTTCGGGTGTCGGCCAGCTCTTGCCTGACCCCTTTCAGCTCCACGATCTGCTCTCGGGCAGCTTTCAGCTCGGCGTTTGCCTCGCTGACCGAGGCCCTGAGTTGGTCGATGGTGCTTCGCAGGCTGGCGCTCTCTTCCTTCAGCTCATCGTTCCGCTTGGCGGTCGAGGCTTGCTCCGAGCGCAGGCTGGCATGCTCCTGCTGGAGTGAGGACAGTTCTTGGTTGACCTCCTCCAGGGTCTGCTGGATACGCGATTCGCGCTGGCGGGCCGCCTCAAGCTCTCGGGTAGTGCTCTTGAGGTCGCCCTCCACGGTTGCCAGCTGGTTCCCGATCGAGGCCTTGTCCTCGCGCAGCTGATCCGCGGCCGACTGCATCTGCTGTACCTGGCCGCGGGCGGCCTCCAGCTGGTCGCTTTGCCGGCTCAACTGGCCATGGAGATCGTTGACGCGCTCCATGGCGTCTTCGGCGCGTTGCTTGGCGGTAGCCGTTTCGGTGGCCAGGGTCTGGTTCTCTTCCGTCAGCCGTGCAACCTGAGCCTTGTCGTGTTCGTGGTCCTCCTGCATAGACGCGATTCGGGCCTCAAGCCGCTCGACCTCCCTGAGGGCTTCATCGCGCTCGCCATGTGCCGCCTTCAGCTGCTCACCCGACTGGGCGCGAATCCTCTCTACATCCTCATCCGCCAGCTGGCTGGCGCTGCGCCACAGCTCGGCACCAACACGCTCAAGGACCGTGCGTATCTCGTTGGGCATGTCCCGGATGGCGACGGCCGTGACCATCTGGTTCTCCCTCCACTCCCGCATGACCGGCGAGATATGGGATAGGGAGCCGCCGCCCAGGCGTTCCCGGACTTGCTCATTGGTGGGCTTGTCCACGCCTTCCGCTACCAACTGTTCCGCTGCCGCTACAATTCGCTCCTGAATCTCAGGTTTGATCGCCATGCCCTTTCTCTCCCGGTGTATGTATTGTATGTATGTACTGTACATATAATACATACATTGCGCCAGGAAAATCGTCCGCCCAGAAAAAAGCCTTCCCAGGGGGAAGGCTGTTGAATGGGTCTATCTGTCACGCAACCGCAGTAGCGGCCGGTGATTCGGGTGCTTCATCAAGCATCCCGCACTCTTGTGCGAGTTGTTCAATGAAGGTGACCGCCTTCTGTGCATCCGACAGAGCACGGTCCAACTCCTTCGCCTGATCACCAGTGAGCCGAGAGGCCCAGCCGGTGAGATAGGACGCGGAGTTTTCCGGTGTAGCGGGCAAGCCGAAACGCATGGCAGCAAGCCAGGCGCCAGCTTCCGCCACAACCTCCTCTCGAGCGCGATCGCTCTTGTCGCGGTTCAAGCGGTTAGCTGCGCCAGTCGCATGAATCAGCTCGTGCAGCCCAGTGGCGGCAATCTCGCTGACTTCATGGAACTGCTCAGGGCGAGGCAGGCGGATACCGTCCGTAGAGGGCCGGTAGTAGGCCTTGTCGCCTCCCCAGGTCAGAGCTACCCCTGAGGCCTCAATCAGCTGCGCAACGAACTGCACGGGCTCTGGTTGGGCCTCGATGACGGGGGGCTTGGCAGCCTCCGTCAGCGGGTCAGCCAGCTGCTCCTCGTTGAAGACGTAGAAGATACGGTTTACCGGGATGACCTTCTCCTCGGTGTTACCGTTCTCGTCCTTCTCGCGCTTCTTGTGGAACTTCCAGAATTCCACCGGAGTGCCCTTTTCCCCCTTGCGAGGGTGTGTGCCGAGATCCTTCGCTTGCTTGAAGGTGACCCAGGCAGGGCTTGTGTAGCCCGACCGATCTGCTGCGACCCACAGGCTCACGATGTTCGACCAACCCGTGTAAGCGCGGCCTGAAGAGGCGTTGTAGGGCTGGCTCACATCCGTGTTACCGGGCTTCCAGGGTTTCTGCCAGGGGGCGGTGCCTTCCTTCAGGCCCTGGATGAGTGCTTCCCGAATGCCGTCGATCGCACGCTTGCTCTTGCTCATGATCCATCTCCTCTCTCATTCCTGCGGGATGCAGGTCTCAAGAGGGGATAGGGCGCGGGGTGACAGGAGGGGTGCGGGGGCAGTGCTCTCCCTATCTCCAGGTGAGGCCCGATAACGGGTATGAGAGAGAGGAGCATGTGATGAAGCGCACGAACCAGATGGATCTGTTCGCAGTCTCGGAGCCGGCAGAGGTCTATGCCTTCCCTGGAAAGGGGGGTGGAGCCCCGAGCCAGCTCAAGCAGGAAGAGGACGCGGTGATCGAAGAAGCTCTGCGGATCATCGAAAAGCGGTTCTATGGCAAGTACCAGGACTTCAGCGTGGTGTTCAACCATCCGCATATAGCTCTGGACTACCTGACGATTCGCTATGCCACAGTACCTTACGAGGTCTTCGCTGTTAGCTGGTTAGACTCGCAGCACCGGCTCATCAAGCACGAAGTGCTGTTCAACGGTACTTTGGACTCCGCTTCAATCTACCCTCGAGAGATAGCCCGTCGGGCTCTTGAGGTGAACGCTGGGGCGGTAATTCTCACTCACAATCATCCATCAGGATCGATTGAACCGAGTGATGCAGATCGTCGTATCACCCAGCGCATCCAGGAGGCGCTTGGGCTGATCGACGTGAGAGTGCTTGATCACATCATTGTGGCAGGCACGGAATGCACGAGCTTTTCAGATCGAGGCTTGATGTAGCGATTGCGGCACAGCCGCTTCATAGCCCCTCTGGCAACTTTGCTGGAGGGGTTTTTTCATAAAGAACCCCTTCCTTCGAATACTATTTCCAAGGTGTTTTTTATTGACGACTGAAGGTTTTTGGTCTAGACATGAAAACAACCCCTAAAAAAGTACTATCTGATGCCCTTCGCACATAAGGTCCAAGTCCGCTACGTGGATGTGGCTAGCGGTAATGTTTACTTGTTGCCGGCTGTTTATACTGAAAGTGGAGTGATTGCATCCCACCTCAGATACTTGGCCTGGTTCAGTTACAAAAGTGAATCTTGGAAAGAAAGGTCAGTTTTTTCACTTCGGCTTTTGATTTCTTATATAAATTCGTTGAGTGGCGAGATTAGAGCCATTGACTTATTGAAATCATTCACCCGTTCTTTAGTAACAGGGACTATTGATTATGAAAGCTGTAACGACCCTATGGGGTTGTTCTGGCCCCCGCGTTCAACATTCGATGTGAACAATATTTTGTTTCATATAACACACTATACGGATTATTTGGCCAGGCAGCCTGAATATGAGGCCGCTCGTATAAATCCATTTTTAAAAGCAACGGGTTATGAAGAAAGGTTAAATTGGTGCGCATACTATAATAGAAATGCCAATGTTTTTCTCAATCACTTAAAGAAAAGAGCGGACGCCTATTTGGAAGTTGGGCGAACGAGAGCCGTGGCAGGGTATCGCGATCCTAAAATAGATAACGATAAGGTGGTTAAATTTCCTGATGACATGGTGGATGTTCTTTTGCAGGAAGGGTTTAGCAACTCTGGGGGAGTGAACTACAAATATCAACTAATGACCATGTTAATGAACTATGGGGGGTTGAGGAAGAGTGAGTTATTTCACCTTTACGTTTCAGATATCACTGTGCACCCTGAGCGAAGGGACGAGGCACTGGTTAGGGTGTATCACCCAGAGTATGGGAAGTCACCACTGCCGGATTATAAAAATAGAAGAGAATATCTTCTTGCAGAGACGCAATATAAGCCAAGAAATTCTTACCCGCTAAGCGAGCGGCTTCATGCAGGGTGGAAAGGTGCTCTTCTTACAAGCAGTGCTGGTTTTTTTGAGGTGATTTTTAATCCACCTAGCATGGCGAAAACCTTTTTAGCAGTTTGGGTGAAGTATCTAAAATACCAAAGAATGGAGCCTGCTGCCAGCTTCCACCCATTTGCATTTACTAAAAAAGATGGCGGGCCTGAAACCTTAAAAAATTTCCAGCGCGCTCACAAGAGAGCCGTAGAAAAGATTGGCTTGGTATGTAAAAAAGAGTTCGGCACGACCGAGCATGGACACAGGCATGCATATGGTTATAGAGCTAGAAAATTTGGTTTGAGTCGGGTTGAAATACAAAAATCCATGCATCATAGAAGCCCTGATTCTTGCCTGGTTTATATTAAGCCAACCAATGAAGATATAAGAGAAATAATGCGAGGTGTTGCTGATGAAGATGCGTAAGCTTAAGATGCTTAATGTGGATGAGGATGTTCTTAAGCTACCTAAAGCGAATTTTTCTCTGCACGAAATGAAGCTTCTTTGCAAGAAGCATGGGATTAGCAACTCTTCTGAGTACAAGAAGCGATATAAGGAAGTCCCGGGATTGGTTGCTCATCCGGAGAGGATGTTTCCGGATGAGTGGGTTAGCTATAATGATTTTTTTGACATCCCAGAATTCTATACCTACGAAGAAGTTGTTTATAAGATTAAAGGGAAGGGGATAAGGTCTCAGTCAGAATATAAGAAGTATGTCAAAGACCTCGGCGACCCCAGATTTCCATTTGACCCACAAGGCGCGTATGCAGAAAGCTGGAAAAACTGGTACAAGTTCTTGGGGAAAGAAGAACCATTCAATGTAGAGTTTATCCTGCCGGAATTTAAGCAGTGGCGCGTAAAGATAGATGAGTTTATGAGGCAGGCGCTGGGGGGAAGCTCGAAAAAATCCTATCTATGTAGGTTTGTGAGAGTTTATATTGAGAGGCATGATGGAAGTA
The DNA here is from genome assembly GCF_009363675.1 of Halomonas sp. THAF12. NCBI lineage: Bacteria > Pseudomonadati > Pseudomonadota > Gammaproteobacteria > Oceanospirillales > Halomonadaceae > Halomonas > Halomonas sp. THAF12. The sequence continues at coordinate 123,314 of NZ_CP045400.1, forward strand.
AAAGTCCTCAGGAGTTTCTAACAAAGCAAAAAGTAAATATAAAACCATTTAGAGATGAGCTGGAAAAGTTCTCAACAGACAATATGAGAAGAAATGTCATACTGTCAGTAAATGAATTTTTTGATTATATCATCGGGTCTGATTTGACTGTGGAGGATGAAGAGACTGGAGAAGTGTTCAGGCTGATGGATGCCCGAAATCCATTTGAGTTTATGTTGACCGACTCTTATGTGTCTTCGCCTGGAAGAAGCGAGTCAACCAAACCTTGTCTTCAGTATCACTTTGTCAGGAAGGCCCAGTCATGGATTATTCCAGAGTCAGCTAGAAGTTTTCGTGACCTTGCACATCTTCATGAGTTCGATTCGGACTGGGTGAAAGTAGAAAGACATATTATTGACAAAGATGACCCAGACTGCGTTTACAAGAAAGCAGGGCCTTTCTGGTATCTATGGGTTCCGACAGACTGGGTGCACACCTTTGCTTTGACAAAGGTTCCTCTTCGAGGAAGGCAGATCGCTTATAATGATTCGGGTGAGGCTGACGAATATATACCTGTAATTAAGGATGCTGGAGGAGTGGCGTGGGTAAAGAATCATGCCGAAATGGCAGGGATGACTAAGTCGCAGTCTTTTGTTAAGCGCTATCCCGATGACCAGATTGGGATGTTTGTTACAACTAATAAGACATCGTCCAATAATGGCGGTTACTCCATACCATGGATGCCGGAAGATCTTGCATACTGGTTGATTAAGTTGAGAGAGTGGCAGGCTAAATATAATCCTGTCGCTTTTCCTACCAGCTGGTCGCGGTGCAAGAGAACCAACTTAAATGAAATTCAGTTGAAGTCAAAAGGTGTCAACTGTTTTTTATTTAGGGCTTTTGAAGATGTTGAGCCAAAAAATGTCGGCACGGCTTTGACGGGCAGGTTGGCAGCTGCCATTTATCATATACAACCATCGCATCTTAGGCTTTCAGAGCTGAGTGGGCTGCCTAATAATATATCTTGTTATAAGTCTCCATACACCCCTCATTCCATGCGGGTGAGCTTGATTACAGCTTATGTTATGGAAATGGGGATGCCGGTTGAAGTTGTCATGAAGGTCGTGGGGCACTCTTCGATCGTCATGTCGATATATTATTGCAAAATATCCCATGGGGAAATAAGGCGGCGATTGGAGGAAGGCGAGAAGATTGCGCTTCAAGCCGAGGTGGAAGCAATACAAAAAACAATTGAGTCCAATAAAATTGAGTCGGTAAAGAATCAGTTGGTTTCTAATAATGAAGACCTTCTGATGTCGCTAACCAATAGTGTGCCTGCAGGAAATTTTGTATTCAGAGACTATGGTATTTGTCCATTTGCTGCCTCACGCTGCGATGATGGAGGAGATCAGGTCGGCGCTACAAGAGTACGGGCTCCGGTGCCCATGGGGTATTTGGGAATGCAGAACTGTCTTAGGTGCAGGCATTTCATCACAGGACCGGTTTTTCTGGGTGGCTTAATGTCGGTTGGGAACGAGATTTTGTTCGTTTCGAATAAGCAGTCTGAAAAATGTATGCGGCTCCAAGAAGAAATCTCCACAATCACAGAAAGGTTGGAGAAGATAGATCGAGATGAGTATATTGCAAATGCAAAGGGCATGAGTTTTGATCAGGCTGAGAGAGTTTCGCTTGAGGCAGAACAAAGAAAGCTGGAGTCAGAGTATGAGAGTGCAGCAAAGAAAATGGACATGTTCCTGTGCGATTTGCAGTCCTGCTATAAGTTAATCAGGATGTGCGTGTCAGCTGTCAATGGTGTCTCTTCTGATGCAGAGGATGGTATTTCTCTGATTAAGATGCCCGATTCCGAAATGGAGATAGAAATGGAGGAGGTCTCTTACTTTCAGCAACTGCATGAGATTTGCGAGAATGCAACAATCTACCATTCGGCTGATGCAGCCGTTGCAATAGCGCCGAGGTCTCAATTGTTGGACCGAATGTCGGTTTTTAATGAGTTGCAGCCGAGCCTTTTTATGTTGACGGATGAGCAGCAGCTTAAAGTTGGTAACCAGGTAGTCGGTTTTTTGAGGTCACGGCTGAAAACCTGGGAAAGAGTTGGCCAGGTCGTTGACTGTTCAGTGAGGCTAGACGAGCTGATGGAGGAGGAGAGAATTGATAGGTCGGAGCTTTCTCTGATTCTAAAGCCTCAGCTATTAAACGAGACGGGCTGCTAATATGAAAAATGAAGATCTTTTGTTGAAGCTAAAAGAAGACGCTACGCCTAGAACCAAGAAGACGCTTGATGCAATATATGAAGTGTGTAGTGAGCAAATGGAGAGAGGTGTTAGTGATTTCTCTATAGTAACTATATCTAGGCTGGGTGCCAAGCGAGGAGTTCCGAAGCCACAAAGCATTAGGAACAAGTCTGGAGAAAAATATCGCGCCCTCATAGAATCCTTTTCTGATATGGCCGGCGGCAATGTTAAGCGTCCCTCGCCAAGCGCTGATGACTGGGTAGAGGAGATTGCGAGTGCTAAACATAAGCTTCTTGTTAGATCGCTTCTTTCCGATCTAAAAAATGCTAAAAACAAGCTCAATGAAATTATTCCTCCGGGTAGTAGAATAGACGTATACGATCATAGGTCACAGCAAGCGGGCGAGGAAGAGAAGCTCTCCCAGCAGGAGAGAAGAGCGCTGGAATATCTGATATCCAATGAGTTTGTTGGTAAGTGGAATTTTCGCGCTACTGAGTTTGGTGAGGTTGTGGATGATGGTGGTCAGGTGGTATTCAAAGCTGCTACAATCGATGCTATTAAAAAGGCTCTAAATAACTTGTAGGTCAGCTATGAAGAATCCACTTGTAACAAGAGAGGGCTATGAAAGCCTGAAAGAAGAGCTTGACTATCTTTGGAGGGTGGAGAGGAGAGAGGTTACAGCTAAGGTGACATGGGCGGCCGGTCTAGGCGATAGGTCGGAGAATGCAGATTATCAGTATAACAAGAAGCGACTTAGAGAAATTGACAGGAGGGTCAGGTATCTACGGAAAAGACTGGATGAGCTTAAGGTGGTTGATTATCATCCGGATCAAGCGGGTAAGATTTATTTTGGCGCCCACGTGGTGCTTGTTGATGACGATGGCAGGGAGATGAAGTTTCGGATTGTAGGTGTTGACGAGATCTATGGAAAACAGGGGTATGTTTCAATTAATTCGCCTGCGGCTAGAGCCTGTTTAGGTAAAGAAATCGATGATGAAGTGGAGATCGTAACTCCGGATGGGCGGAAGCTATGGTATGTTGAAAGCTTTTCTTATAACAGATGATCATTTTAAGGCTTTTATCTGCGAGTCCTTGTGAATACTGACACCTATGACTTCCACTACGACTCCGACCTCATCGGCGGCTCGCTGATGGTCCGCGAAAGCCGCATCGTGGCGGAGTGTTCTGGTCAAGTCGTAGCGGACACTTTTATTAAGCTGCTTCCGCGATTTTCTCGATCTCCCTCGGCGCGTGGTAGCCAAGGGTCGAGTGGAGCCGGCAGCTGTTGTACTCCATCTCGATATAGGTCACGACGTCGCGCCTCGCTGACAGGCGGGTCCAGTACCGTTGCCCCTCCAGCCATTCGCTTTTAGAGAGCCGAAGAAGCGCTCCATGATCGCATTGTCCCAACAGTTCCCCTTGCGGCTCATGGAGGACAGGAACCCGTGCTTAACCAGTCGTTCACGATACGCACGGGAGGCGTACTGGCTGCCGCGGACGCCCTTCTAAGTGTCAAGTAGCGATTTGCGTCTGATTGATCTCGCGGTAACGGTGGCGCAGCACGTAGTACAGCTCTCGGGCGATGTAGCGTTTCAGACAGCGAATAGCTTCCAGCTTGGAGTGCCCCTCCGTCACTCGCCGGGAGACATACGCCTGGGTTGTCGCATCCAGGCGCAGCCGCCCGATGGCGATGATATGCAGAGCACTATTGGCGGCTCTGTCGCCGCCCCGATTAAGGCGGTGGCGCTGTGTCTTGCCTGAAGAAGCGGGTATCGGGCTAACACCACATAGCGCCGCAAAACTGGCTTCTGAACCAATACGATCCGGATTGTCGCCCGCCGTGATCAACAACTGTGCAGCTGATTCATAGCCTACCGCCGTTCGCGACACCAGCTCTGGTGCCAGCTCATCGACGATGGCCTTGATCATGACATTCAGATCGGCCACCTCGTCATGCAGCTCCAGGTAGCGCCGGGCAAGAGATTTCAAAGCGATGCGGTAGGCCACTGTGACGTCCCGATAGCCACTTAAGTCGGGGCGCCATGCGGCCAACGTCCGAATCAACTGCATCCGCGTCATATTCCTCAACTGATCGCGCAGCTCCTCTGGCGCGGAGATCACCTGGGTCTGGATCATCTGAAGCGCCACACGGCGAGCTGCCACGGCGGTCTTCCGGCAGACCTTCAGCACACGCAAGGCCTCGATCATGCCATCACGGGTCTTTGGGGTGACCGTACGAATGCCCGCGTAAGCCGCATGGGCAGCGTTCTCCGCATCGATGGTATCGTTTTTGCCCCGTTTGCGACGCACGGTCTTGTCGGGCGTGGTGACCTCCAGGGTAGCGATGCCGGTGCGCTGCAAGTAACGCAGCAGACCAGCCCCATAGGTCCCGGTGCACTCGATGCCTACTCGGCTCACTTCACCGAAGCCACGCATCCAGGCGAGCATGGCCTTGTAGCCATGCCGGGTGGTCGGAAAGCTGGCGGTACCAAGCACGCGATCGTGTTTATCCACGACAGCGGCCATATGCAGATCCTTGTGGGTGTCGACGCCACCGACAATGTCAGGGCGATCACGGTGATGCTGAGTCATGACGTCTCTCCAGGCTATCAGGTCAAGGTGGCTTCACCGAGTGCGATAGCCTGGACACGACAGTAACGAGACAGGCGTCAGGCCCTTCTTGAGTCACATGCATCGACGAGGTGAGCCCTCGCCGTCAGGTATTCCCGGATCACCGACAGGTCCGTGGAAAGACACACTACCCGGGTCGATCAGAGTGGGAGTCAGGAGATCCGAGAACCCTTACGGCACCGGGTCTTTCAGCATAGGTCGATCGCTGTGTGAGTCAGGTCAACCCCGGAACACCTGGCATCTCCCAGTATTACTATCCGAGTGGTGGAGCACGCCTCGGGGAGGTCGCCGGCGGCCAATTGCCATCTCCAGGGCGTCCAGGGTGAGTGATGTCTTCATGTGGTCGGCCATGGCCCAGCCGATGACCTGTCGGTCGTAGAGGTCCAGCACGGCCGCCAGGTACAACCAGCCTTCCAGGGTCCAGATGGCGGTGATGTCGGCCACCCACGCCTGATTGGGCTCAGGCACCGTGAACTGCCGCTTGAGCAGGTTGGGAGCCACTGGCAGCCCGTGGTCACTGTCCGTCGTATGCCGGTAGCGGCGACGCTGTCGGCAGGCAACACCGGCTTCCTGCATCAGGCTACGCGCCTGATAACGACCGACCGTATGACCTCTGCGACGGAGTTACTTGGCCATTCGCCGGCTCCCATAGCTACCACGTTTCTGATCGTGGATGTCCTTGACCTCCCGGTGCAGGCACTGGCGCTGCTCATCGGGTTCACGCTGACGCCAGGCATAGAAGCCACTGCGGCTGACGTCCATGACACGGCACAGCACCGCCACTGGGAAGTAGGCCTTCTCCGACTCGATGAACTGGTATCTCAGCTCGACTCTCTCGCGAAGAAGGCCGTGGCCTTTTTTAAAACCTCCTTTTCAATCCGCAACTTACGAACTTCTTCGCGAAGTTTCATGATCTCGGCATCCCGCTCATCTGCCTGGTCGTCAGTCACACCATCCTCCCGGTCACGTTGCTGGCGACACCAGCGATCCAGCAGGCTGCGATCGATATCCAGCCGCCTGGCAGCCTCGGAGATGGCATAACCCTCTCCTCGCACCATGTTGACCGCCTCAGCCTTGAATTCGTCGGAGTACCGACGTCGCGTTTTCTTGGTCATGAACACCTCCAATGCCTCCAGTATGAGGCTTACCGGGGTGTCCGCTCCAATTAGACCAGTTCAGGGAAATGCTTATCTGGGAGATATCTGGCTTACAGGGTTTGGATGCGGGCACCAACGAGCAAGACATTTACTTCCACCACCCGAGCCTGAAGTTGCCGGTCAGAGGGACTGGTGAAGGTCGAGGAGGCTCTGGAGCACAAGGTGCCGACGACATAGAGGTGGATACGGAGCAGGAACCGGATGAGGCCAAAGACAGGCAATCGATAGAACTACCGGTGGAGGATATCGTCTTCTCTAACTCCGCTACTACGAAGCTTGCTTACAATGGCAAAAAGGCTGGCATTCTAGGGCAGGAAGATCAGGGTGAACTAGAAGGCTACAATAACCCCAAGGTTTTGGGCATCGGCGATGACGTCATCGGTGGCAGCATCGCTCCGGGGGAATATCAGCAACTCGAAGCGGAAGAGAGGCAGTACTCAAACACGTTTTGTGATGCTCAAACAGATCATAAGACAGATAGCCGGGGAATCAGATGGAAAGCTGAGTCTTCTGGAGCTAAAAGTACAGCCGTTACCTCAGCTTCCGCGTTGTAGCTACCTGTCGGGTCCCGTGTGATTGACTACCCGCTTGGTAAATAACTCAGGACGCTTGGTCTGCCATTCCTTCATCATCGCAATCGGTGATTGATGGTGCAGCGCCTTCTGCGGGATGTGGTGATTGTACAGCCAGGTGTAGCGTTTGAGCGTCTGCTCCAGGTCCTCGCCTGAGGTATAGCGCCGAGTCGCCAGCACATCGCTGATACGGCCGTTGAAGCGCTCCACCATGCCGTTTGTCTGCGGTCTTCCCGGCTTGATCAGACGGTGCTCGATACCAAGGGCCTGGCACTCTTGGTCAAACGGGTGATTCCCGCTGGGCTTGCGCTCCCCCGCCCGCGTGAAGCGATCGGTGAATGACTTGCCGTAGTCGGTCAGTACCGTCTGGACCTGGAAGGGAGCCTTCTCCTCCACCCGCTTCATGAACGCCCGCGCATCCTTCGCGGACTGGCTGCGTCTCACCTCCAGATGGACCCAGCGCGTGGCGCGATCGATGGCGACGTACAGGTAGCGTTTTTGCTCCTCATCGGGCATCCGGGGCAGGTGCTTGATGTCGATGTGCACGTAGCCCGGCTCATAATCTTTGAAGGGCTTGTGCCGGGGTTTCTCATCGTCGCCCGCGTCCCGTCTAGACAGCTCTGCCAGTGTCGGCACCTCGCGCCGCTTGAGCATGCGATGCAGACCAGAACGCGACAAGCCAGGATTGAGGAACTCACGCGCCACGACGAGCAGATCATCCAGGCCGAGGCGCAGGAATTCGCGCGCCGCGATCAGCACCTCTTCCTGTTCGGAAGTGAGCGTGGCCAGCAGGTTGTGACGCGTGTGCGGTCGGTCCTGGACATCGTCACGGTACCGCCAGCGCCGGATGGTCGAGACGGCGACGCCGTACTGGCGTGCTAGCTCGCTGTCGCTGATGCTGGAAGGCGCTGCCTGGATCTCGGCCCGGATCTTCGGAGTGGTGGTCGCCTGTTTATGTAGCTTGATGTCCATATCCTTGCTCCCGGATGAACTCGTGAAGAAGCTCCTTGGCGGCCAGCAAAGGATAACTTCTATAGCTCATCTGATCATCCGGGACCCTACAAGTAGATGACTCTGCACCTCTCTCGCTTAGTCAGTCAGCGGACTTCAGCTTCACAAGCCTCAGCCGCAGCGCATTGGCGATCACGCTCACCGAGGAGAGCGACATCGCCGCGGCGGCGATGATCGGTGACAGCAGCAGGCCGGTGAAGGGGTAGAGGATGCCGGCGGCGATCGGTACCCCCGCGGCGTTGTAGACGAAGGCGAAGAAGAGGTTCTGGCGGATGTTGCGCATGGTGGCTCGCGACAACCGGTGCGCCTCGACGATCCCGGTCAAATCCCCGCGCAGCAGGGTCACGCCGGCGCTCTCGATGGCCACGTCGGTGCCGGTGCCCATGGCGATGCCCACGTCGGCGGTGGCCAGGGCAGGGGCGTCGTTGACGCCGTCGCCGGCCATCACCACCACGCGACCCTCGTCACGCAGGTGCTGCACCACGCGCCCCTTGTCTTCGGGGAGCACCTCGGCTTCCACCTCGTCGATGCCCAGGCGGCGCGCCACCGCCTCGGCGGAGGTGCGGTTGTCGCCGGTGAGCATGACCACCCGAATGCCGTTGGCCTGAAGGGCCCGGATGGCCGCCTCGGTGGTCTCCTTGACCGGGTCGGCGATGGCCAGCAGGCCCGCCAGGCGGCCGTCCACCGCGGCGAAGATCACCGTGGCGCCGTCGCCACGCAGCCGTTCGGCCTCGTCTTCCTGCTCGGCCAGGGCCACGCTCTCGCTCTCCATCAGCAGGCGGTTGCCCAGGGCGACGCGACGGCCGTCGACGTTGCCCACCACGCCCTTGCCATTGGGCGAATCGAACTCCGTGGCCTCCGTCGGCTCGACGCCATCCTCCTTGGCCCGCTCGACGATTGCCTGGGCCAGGGGGTGTTCGCTGCCGCGCTCCACCCCCGCGGCCAGCCGCAGCAGCTCCTGCTTATCGAAGCCCTCGGCCGGGCGCAGTTCGGTGACCCGCGGCTTGCCTTCGGTGAGGGTGCCGGTCTTGTCGACCACCACGGTGTCGACCTTCTCCAGGCGCTCCAGCGCCTCGGCGTCGCGGATCAGTACCCCCGCCTGGGCCCCTCGACCCACGCCGACCATGATCGACATGGGAGTGGCCAGCCCCAGGGCACAGGGGCAGGCGATGATCAGCACGCTGACCGCGGCGATCAGCCCGAAGGCCATGGGCGGTGCCGGCCCCCACAGCGACCAGGCGATGAAGGCCACCACCGCGACCAGGATCACCGCCGGCACGAAGACGCCGGCGACCCTGTCGGCCAGCCCCTGGATGGGCGCCCGGCTGCGCTGGGCGCTGGCCACCATCTGCACGATCTGCGACAGCATGGTGTCGCGGCCCACCTTGTCGGCGCGCATGATGAACGAGCCCTGGCCGTTGATGCTGCCACCGATCACGCCGTCGCCGGCCTCCTTGCGCACCGCCAGTGGCTCGCCGGTGACCATCGACTCGTCGATGTTGGAGCGCCCCTCCAAGACCTCGCCGTCCAGCGGCACCTTGTCGCCGGGGCGCACGCGCAGGCGATCACCCACCTGGACCTTGTCCAGCGAGATCTCCTCCTCCTGGCCGTCGTCGTCGATGCGGCGTGCGGTGGCCGGTGCCAGGTCGAGCAGGGCGCGGATCGCCCCGGAGGTCTTCTCCCGGGCACGCAGCTCCAGCACCTGTCCGAGCAGCACCAGCACCACGATCACCGCCGCCGCCTCGAAGTAGACCGCCACCGAGCCATCGGCCTGGCGGAAGGTCGCGGGGAAGATGCCCGGCACGATCGTCGCCAGCAGGCTGTAGATCAGCGCCGCCCCGGTGCCGATGGCGATCAGGGTGAACATGTTGAGGCTGCGCCGCACGATGGAACGCCAGCCGCGCACGAAGAAGGGCGCGCCTGCCCAGATCACCACGGGGGTGGCCAGCAGCAGCTGGATCCAGTTCGAGACCTGGGGGGCGATCAGGTGGTCGAGGCCGAACACATGGCCACCCATCTCCAGTACCAGCACCGGCAGCGCCAGGACCAGCCCGATCCAGAAGCGCCGGGTCATGTCCTTGAGTTCCTCGGAAGGCCCACTATCGGCGGTGACCGTCTCGGGCTCCAGGGCCATGCCGCAGATCGGGCAGTCCCCCGGCCCCTCCTGGCGGATCTCGGGGTGCATCGGGCAGGTGTAGATCGTGCCGGGCGGCGCTGGCTCGGCCGGTGTGTCGTCGCACTGCAGGTAGGCGTCAGGGTCCCGCTTGAACTTCTGCTGGCACCTGGCTGAGCAGAAGTACCAGGTCTTTCCAGCGTGTGAGGCGCGGTGGTCGGTATGGTGAGGATCGACCGTCATCCCGCAGACGGGGTCCGTGACCTCATGGGTGTGGTCCTGTGTCATGCTCCATCCTCCCTGCTGTGGCTGCCACTCGCGTCATGCGAATGAGCATGGTGGTCGGCGTCCTGCTCGGATCGCCGGGAAAGAAAGGCGTATTCCGCCACCAGGATGACGGCCATCGCGGCGGCGGCAACGTAGAGCACCAGCGGGTCGGTGGTGGCCTTGACCCAGAGGAAGCCTGCCAGCACCACCAGGTCGAGGGCGATCGCGGTCAGCAGGATGGCCGGGCGGGCCGCCACCGCATCGCGTAGATGCCGCAACACCCCCCAGTGAATGGCGATATCCATCACCAGATAGAAGATGATGCCGAGTGCCGCGATGCGGCTCAGGTCGAAGAACGCCGTCAGCATCAGGCCGAGCACGATGGTATAGACCAAGGTGTGCTTCTGGATGCTGCCGGGCATATGGAAATGGCGATGGGGCACCAGCTTCATCTCGGTCAGCATCGCCAGCATCCGCGATACCGCGAAGACGCTGGCGATGATGCCACCTGCCGTGGCCAGCATGGCGAGCAGGACGGTGAACCAGACGGCGGCCTCCCCCAGCGCAGGGCGTGCAGCCGCGGCCAGCGAGTAGTCCTTGGTCGCGATGATCTCCGTCAGCGACAGGTTGCTGGTGACGGCGAGGCCCACCAGCGCATAGATCACCACGCACAGGGCGATCGAGACGATGATGGCCCGGCCGACGTTACGGTGGGGATCGCGGATCTCGGCCCCGCTGTTGGTGATGGTGGTGAACCCCTTGAAGGCCAGGATGCCGAGCGCGGTGGCCCCCAGGAACCCGGAGACGCCGGGCGCCGGCGCCTCGGCCGTGGCCCGGATACCGATGGTGTCGGCCACCAGCACGCCCACCACGCCGAACAGGATGATGCCACCGATCTTGATGACCCCCAGCACCGACGCCACGCCCTGGATCAGCTTGTTGGCGGAGAGGTTGATGAGGAAGGCGGCGATCAGCAGGCCGACACCCAGCGCCGGCACCAGCAGCGACCGGTTACCCCCATCGAACAGCTCCAGGGTATAGGAGCCGAAGGTCCTCGCCAGGAAGCTCTGGGCGATCACCATGGAGAAGTACATCAGCAGCGCATGGAAGGCCGTGGGCAGGGTGGGCCCATAGGCCTTGTGAAGGTACATGCCGATGCCGCCGGCCGACGGGTAGGCATTGGACATCTTGACGTAGGAGTAGGCGCTGAAACTGACGATCATGGCCGCCGAGAGGAAGGCCAGGGGAAACAGCTCGCCGGTCATCTCGGCCATCTGTCCGGTCAGCGCGAAGATCCCGGCACCGATCATCACGCCGGTTCCCAGGGCGATGGCCCCGACGAGGGAGAGGCTGTTCTTCTGGTACTGAGGCGACCTGTCCATGCATCTCCTTGCGTGTCGATATGGGCGAGTGAGGCATCGAACTGCCAGGCGTGCTGTGCCAGGGGCAGCAGGCTCTGTCTTCCATCCTAGAACCCTTGTGTTACCCAAAGGTCAATTTCCACGTGTCTGTAGGGCCGCAGTACCGGCGAGGTGGCGTGAAGCGATCCACAGGAAGAGCGGCGGGAGCAGCAGCCACTGCAGCAGTGGGGTGAGGCCGGTACCCAGCCATGGCAGGGTGGGCATCACCGGCGCGTAGCTCCAGCGCTGGGCGATGGCGGTGGCGTACCACTCCAAGCCTACCGTGATGACCAGTCCTGCCAGTACGAAGGCGGCGCACTCCTTGAGCCCATAGCGCCACAGCCAGCCACGGCGACGTCGCCATAGAGCCACTACCCAGTAGGCGACCAGACCTATCAGCGCATCACCGGCCGCTGCCTGCATGCAGGCTTTCACCGCAGTCCAGTGAGGCATCGAGGGCATGTCCTGGTATAGGGGCACCTGCAGGAACTCCCAGGGCACGTTGAGCAGGAACGTGAACAGTGCCACATGCCATTCTGGCCACAGGAGCCATCGTCCAGGCGGTCGGTCAGCCTTCATGCCGCGCTCTGTGGCAATGACTCGCCAGCCCCGAGCTCAATGACAGCTCCAGGGTTTCTGCTTGGCATTGTCCTTCACGTTCTGGTCGATGAAGCGGTAGTAGTCCTCCTTGATCCGGTTCCAACGTCCGGCGCCGATGTCCACGCCATGCCGTGCCAATACCGCCTCGATATCGTCGATACACAGCCGCTTGGCATCGTAGGCCAGGTGGAGCTTGTGGTGCTGCGGATCGTAGGTCACGCCGTCGAGGCCGGACAGCGCGTCGATCTCGGTCACTGCCGCCGCGATATACCTTGACGCCTCGGACGTTACCTTCAGCGAGCGAGTGACCAGGGACGCTTGTGAAACGCCAGGGCGATGGTCGTGATGTGACATGGTCAACCTCCCTTCTCTGCTAGCGAATAGTCAGTCATCGTCGCCATGATCCTGCTGGCCACCGTGGTGGCGATGGAGGAAGAGATGCATCAGCGGGCAGGCGAGCAGCAGCAGCGGCAACGCCTGGTAAGGATGTAATCGCTGGCCGGTCACCAGCAGGTAGCCGCCCACGGCGAGGATGCCCCCCAGCGGCAGCCAGACCATCATCAGGCGGCGTTGTGCTCTCTTCTCCATGGCGTTCTCACGGTGGCTTGGGTTGTGAAAGGAATCGAAGCGACGCTACGTCGATGGCCGGCCGGTGCTGGCGACGGCATCGATCGGGCCTCGACGCTGGGGCGCGATCAACAGGAGCAGTCCCGCCACCATCATGGGCAGGGAGAGCAGCTGCCCCATGGTGAGCCAGTCGAAGGCGATGAAGCCCAGTTGGGGGTCGGGCAGGCGTGCGAACTCGACCGCGAAGCGAAAGACGCCGTAGAGCACCAGGAAGAGTCCCGAGACGGTGCCGCGCCGGCGTGGTCGGGCGGAGACCCACCACAGCACGACGAACAGCACCACGCCCTCCAGGGCAAACTCGTAGAGGGCCGATGGGTGGCGTGGCTGCGAACCGAGCCCCATCATGGAGGGGAAGACCATCGCCCAGGGAACGTCGCTCACGCGTCCTGGCAACTCATGGTTGATGAAGTTGCCCAGCCGCCCGGCGCCCAGGCCAATCGGCACCAGCGGTGCGATGAAGTCGGTCAGCTGGAGGAAGGCCAGGCGATGGCGGCGAGCGAACCACCAGGCGGCGACCAGCACGCCGGCAAGGCCACCGTGAAAGCTCATCCCGCCTTCCCAGAGCCTGAACAGCCAGAGCGGATCGGCCGCCAGCTGATCGAGGCCGTAGAAGAGCACATACCCCAGTCGACCGCCGAGGATGATCCCCACCGCGCCATAGAAGATCAGGTCGCCGATATCGTCATGGGTGAGGCCGAGCCGGTGGGCACGTCGTCTGCCCAGCCACCAGGCTGCGGCCAGCCCCACCACGTACATCAGCCCATACCAGTGGATGCTCAGTGGGCCCATCGACAGTGCCACCGGATCGATCTGGGGGTAGGGGATCATGCGTCGCTCCTGTGATGTGTCTGACCATCGCCGGTGGCCCGGCAACGGTTCCTGTTACCGCCAGTGTGGCGACGCTGTCTGAATCCAGGCTGAACGCCATGGCCGAGACGATTGACACGGATCAACCCAGGCTCGGATCGCCAAAGACGACGACGCCACCAGGCGGTGGCGTCGGTCGCGAGACCGATTCGTGGCTCAGAACATCAGCCTGGCCCCGGCGACGATGCCGGTATCTTCGGTGGGATCGCCATGGTGGCGGGCGATGTCGGCGGTATCGCCGTACTGCTTCTGCCAGTAGGCACCGACATAGGGCGCAAGGCGGCGCGTCACCTCGTAGCCCAGGCGCATGCCGACGCGTACCGAGTTGAGCCCCTCGCCGACGCCGAATGCCTCGGCCTCGCTGGCGGCCACGGCGATCTCGGTACGCGGCTGCAGGTAAAGCCGCTGGGTCAGGCGCAGGTCGTACTCGCCCTCGAAACTGGCCGAGACGTCGCCTTCGTCGCTGACCTGAAACGCCAGGTCGGTCTCGATGCCGTAGGGCATCACGCCCTGCAGGCCGATCACCCCATAGCCACGTTCGGCGTGATCATCGGAGAAGACCCCACCCTGGTAACCGATACCGCCCTGCAGCTCCCAGAAATCGGCGATCAGCCGGCTGTAGAGCAGCTCCAGGGATTCGAACTCGGCATCCTCGCCATCGCCCTGGACGTTCTCGCCCTCGGACTTCACATAGACCCGGTTGATGTCCCCGCCGTACCAGGCCTGGAAGTCCCAGACCAATTCCTCATGACCCTTGTCGGGCACGGCATATTCAAGACGGTCGAACAGCGCCATGGCCATGTTGTGCTTGGCCATGGGGGCGGGCCAGTCCGCCGGCGCATCATAGCCATCCTCTGCCAGGGCGACGGAGAGCGGGAGCGTGGCCAGCAGGGCACCGGCCGCGATCATCGGGATTCTGGTATTCATGGCGTCTCCTTACGCGACCTTGACGACCCGGAACATGCCGGCGTCCATGTGATAGAGCAGGTGGCAGTGGAAGGCCCAGCTGCCCTCGGCATCAGCGGTGATCAACGCCGAGACGCGCTCGCCGGGCTTGATGTTCAGGGTGTGCTTGCGCGGGATCAGCTCGCCCTGGCCGTTCTCCAGCTCCATCCACATGCCGTGAAGGTGGATGGGGTGTTCCATCATGGTGTCGTTGACCAGGATCAGGCGCAGCCGCTCGTCCTTCTCGAAGTGAATGGGGCCCGTTACCTCGCTGAACGTCTTGCCGTCGAAGGACCACATGTAACGTTCCATGTTGCCGGTGAGGTGTAGCTCCAGCTCGCGGCCGGGTTCACGGCGGTCGGGCCAGGGGGTGAAGGCCTTGAGGTCGCGGTAGACCAGGGTGCGGCGTGCGTTGGGATCGATGCCGATGCCGGCCTGGTCATAGCGCGAGCCCGGCTGGGCCTCTCCCGCCGCCAGCATGCCGTTCCCGCGGGTCTTGGCGGATTCCCTCGCCATGCTGCCGCCATGGTCCATCTCGGAATGATCCATGCCCTCCCTGTCATCGCCGGACATGTTGGAATGATCCATGCCCTCCATGTCACTGTCGGACATGCTGGAGTGGTCCATGCCATGGGCACCCATGGCCTCCATGCCGCGGTCGGCGATCCTGCGACGCTCGGGGATCTCCGCGGCCATGCCCTCCCGCGGTGCCAGGGTCGCGCGGGCATAGCCGCTGCGATCCATCGATTCGGCGAAGATCGTATAGGCGGTGTCGTCCTCGGGGGCGACCAGCACGTCGTAGGTCTCGGCCACCCCGATGCGGAACTCGTCCACCGGGACCGGCTGCACCGGCTGACCGTCGGCGGCCACCACGGTCATCTTGAGCCCTGGGATGCGTACGTCGAAGTAGGACATTGCCGAGCCATTGATGACCCGAAGGCGGATCCGTTCGCCGGCCTTGAACAGCGCCGTCCAGTTCTCCTCGGGAGAGTGGCCATTGAGCAGGTAGGTGTAGGTGCTGCCGGTGACGTCGGCGATGTCGCGTGAGCTCATGCGCATCTTGGCCCACATGCCGCGCATCTCCGCCGTCGCCGCAAAGCCCTTCTCGCGCACGTCGGCGAAGAAGTCGCCGATAGTGCGTTCCTGGAAGTTGTAGTACCCCTCGGCGGTCTTGAGGTTGCGGAACACCGCCATGGGATCCTCGAAGGTCCAGTCGGTGAGCAGCAGCACGTGCTCGCGATCATAGCGGAAGGGTTCGCGCTCGGCGGCGTCGATGATCAGTGGCCCGGCATGGCCGAGCTGCTCCTGAAGGCCGGAGTGACTGTGGTACCAGTAGGTACCGTTCTGGCGTACCGGGAAGCGGTAGGTGAAGGTCTCACCGGGGGCGATGCCGGCGAAGCTGACGCCGGGAACGCCATCCTGGTCGGGCGGCAGGATCAGGCCATGCCAGTGGATGGACGTCGGCTCATCGAGCAGGTTGGTCACCCTGAGTACGGCATCTTGGCCCTCCTTGAGGCGGATCATCGGCCCGGGGCTCTCGCCGTTGATGGTGTAGGGCCGCGCCGCCTGACCATCGATCTCAAGCGACTCGCGACGGATGGCCAGCGCCACCTCCGGGCCTTCCTCGATCCCCTTGGCGTAGGTATTGGTCTGCCCCCATGGATTGGCCCAGGCAGGGCGTAGGCCAAGGGCGGCTGCCGAGCCGATGCCTAGGGCGGCACCCCCCTTGAGCAGCCGTCGGCGCGACAGCGGGTGCGTGATTACGCTGGAACGTGCCATCTGTGACTCCCGTCGATGTCAGAAGGCGACATCATGACGGGGCAAGCTGAATCACGCCTGAAAATGCCAGGTTACGGCGCATCCTTTGCAAAGGGCACGTGAATTTCCACGCTCAGACCGCCCAGGGGACTGTGTCCGAACTGGACATTCCCGCCATAGCGTTTCAAGAGCTGGTTCAGGATCGACAGGCCCAGCCCATAGCCGGGGTGTGACTCGTCCAGGCGCCACCCGCGTTCCCCCAGGCAGGCCACGTCGTCGTCCGGCACGCCGGGCCCATCATCCTCGACACGCAGGACGAGACCCTCCTCCATCACTATCTCGCAGTGAACCTCTTGGTTGGCCCATTTGCCGGCGTTGTCCAGCACGATACCGATCATCTCTGACAGGTCCTGAGACTCGATGGGAATGCGCTGTCCGGTGCCTTCGGCTACCTCCAGGGTGAAGCGCTTGGCCGGGTAAAGGGTCCGGAACATCTCGATCAGTCTGCTGGCGTCGCGGTATGGATCGGCAAGGCGCCCGACATTGGGCCCCGCGATGCGCGAGCGTCGAAGTTCAACATCGAGCTGGGCGTGAATCTCCTCCAGGCGTTCCACCAGGCGTTGGCGACGCGTGGCATCGATGGGGCGCGAGCCCCGCAGCACCTGAATGACCGCGGCCAGGGGTGTCTTCAGCGCGTGGGAGAGGTTGGCGACCGACTCACGGGAGCGCTGCAGGCGAGCATCGATCTCGTCCATGAAGCGGTTAAGCTGCCCGACCAGACTGTCGAGTTCGGAGGGGACGTCCAGAGAGAGACGATCGCGCCTGCCGGCCTGCAGCTCGCCGAGCTGGTCGCGCAGCCGCGACAGCGGCACCATTCCTCGGCTGACGGCTAGCAGGTTGAGCACCCCCAGCAGGAGCAGCAGGCTGGCGGCGATGCCGCCGACCCACCAGTGCAGGCGGTGCAGTCCCGCCTCCACTCGGGAGAAATCCTCCCCTATCAGCAGCACCCCGGGTTGATTGTCGAGGGTGAAGGGCTGGCGAAAGACCAGCAGGTGCTGACCCGCCTCACGCACCTCGGCCAGCGACTCGCCACTGTCCAGCAGTGGTCGCAGTGCCTCCTGCCAACGCGGATGGGAGGCCGAGACCTCATCGCCCAGGCGCAACACATAGAGGTGGTGGAAAATCGCGAAGCCGCGACTGGCGGAGTCCAGGACCCGCGCGGTGGCCAGATGATCGCGGCGCAGCTGCTCGATGGCGTGATCGGCCTCGCGTTCGAGCCGTTCCCCCAGGAAGTCCCGCGCCAGGTCGTTGAGCAGGATCCCGTGCAGCAGCCAGGTCAGCCCGGTGACCAGCAGGGCGATACCCGACAGCCAGGCCAGCAAGCGGAGACGCAGGCTGCGTCGGTCAATCCGCAACGAAGACATAGCCCTGGCCGCGACGGGTCTGGATGCTTGATTTGCCCAGGTAGCGGCGTAGCCGCGCGATATAGACCTCGATGAGGTTGGGGGCCGCGGCGTCCTGCTCCAGGGCGTAGAGCTGGTTGAGCAGGTGCTCCTTGGAGAGCACCCGTCCCGGATGGTGCATGAAGTAGCGCAGCAGCACGAACTCGGTGCCTGTCAGGGGGTGCCAGGTACCATCGGCCACTCGGACGCACTGGTTGGCCTCGTCCAGGGCAACGCCACCCAGCGTCAACTGATGGGAGAGTCGCCCCGACTGGCGGCGTAACAGCGCCTTGACCCGGGCGACAAGCTCGGCTTCGTGGAAGGGTTTGGTCAAGTAGTCATCCGCGCCGCCTTCGAGCCCGACGACCTTGTCTTCCCAGGTGTCCCGAGCCGTCAGGATCAGCACCGGCAGGTCCCGGCCCGACTGGCGCCACCGCCTGAGCAGGTCGAGACCCGAGCCATCGGGAAGGCCCAGGTCCATGATCGCCAGCGCGTACGTCTCGGTGGTCGAGAGCGCCTCGGCGTCTCTCAGGGACGCGGCCAAATCGACCCGGTAACCGTTGTCCTTGAGGGATTCGGCGAGGCTCTCGGCCAGCAAGTCGTCATCTTCGAGTAGCAAGAGCTTCATGCGTCGGCTCACTTGCCTAGCTGGATCTCCCCGGCCATGCCGGATTCGTAGTGCCCAGGGATATTACAGGCATAGACGAGCGACTCCACGTCAGCGGGGGCGGTCCACACCAGCTCTGCGGTGTCGCCGGGGGCGATGGTCACCGCCGGCATAGCGCCGCCATGGGCACCTTCCGCCATGTCATGGCCGCCATGGCCGTCGTGGCCGTCACCATGACCACTGTCTCCCATAGCCTGCATCATCTCGCGGTGCGCTTCCTGGGCTGCGGCATCGCCGATCACGAATTCGTGCTTCAGGTTGCCGGTGTTGACTACCTTGAAGCGCACAGTCTCTCCAGCGGTGATGCCGAGTGTCTCGGGATCAAACCACATGTCACCGGCCTCGACCTGGATGGTGCGGTCGATCTCGGCATCAGGCGTGGAGGAATGGGAGCCACCATGTTCACCGGCAGCAAGGGCGGAAGTGGCGGCCAGGCCAAGGGTGATGGCCAGCAGAGACTTACGCATCATGTAACCTCTTTGATCGTATCAGTGGAGCCTTGGTTATACTGCAGCAACCTGAAATGAGACTGAACTCGAAACCCCTTGACTCTTGTGTTACACGTAGGTTGTAGCATCCAAGGCTCTGATAAAGACCATGCCGAATCCCTTGTCCTGGATCATGTTGGACGACACGGCCACCGAGGCAGAATGGGGACTCGACCATGAGGATGACCGAATGACCTGCAATGTTCGCTGCCTGCTGCACCTCCGAGGAGTACGCCTGTTGGCGCTGCTGCTCGCGGCTCTGCTGCTGGTCGCCAGCCTGCCCGGTCATGCGTCTATGGATGACTGCGCCGTCGACTGCGGTACCTCCCAGGTCGAGATGCTCGATCACGCCAACGCCGATTGCGGCGCCTGTGCGGCATTGACCGCCACGCCGACTGTCCCCCGCGTCCCTCCAGACGCTCTTGCCGACCTGGCCGACCCGGCCGTGGTTGAGTTCATCGCTGCACCACCCCGAGAACCTCCCAGATCCTGACGTCGCTCGACTTCCCGGTAACGACATATTGGCTCGTTATCGGTGCTCCCTAACTTTCGTCAGGAGTCACATCATGTACGCCAACGATTGCTTTGCCCTGATGGGTTCAATGGGCTGGATGGGCTGGCTGATGCCTCTGAGTGTCATGCTTCTGCTCGGCCTCGGCATCGCTACTCTCGTCAAGTATCTCTTCACGTCTCGTCGTTCCCGGGAGGATCGCTCATGAAACGCCTTGTCCCCACTCTGCTTGCCTCCTCTGCACTGCTGATCGGTGCCGGCACCGCCCAGGCGGCCTTGCCCAATGCGGCGACGCTCTACAAGAACCCCCAGTGTGGCTGCTGCGATGAGTATGCCCGCCAGCTTGAGGCGCTCGGCGTCGAGGTCGCCATCGTCGACGACGTCCCGATCGGTCAGGTCAAGGAGCGAGTCGGACTGCCCTACGGACTGGGCTCCTGCCATACCATCGAGATGGGTGAGTATGTCATCGAGGGACACGTGCCCTTCGCGGCGGTGGAAAGGCTCTTCGAAGAGCAGCCCGATACCGATGGCATCGGCCTTGCGGGCATGCCCATCGGCACACCGGGTATGCCGGGACCGAAGCAGGATGACTGGAATGTCTACCAGTTTCGCGCCGGAGAAGCCCAGCCATACATGACGCTGTAACGTCGCAAGGTGATAGCGACTGCCCGGGTGATGACTCGCCCGGGCATGATGTCCGCTTTTGGCCGATAGCGGCTGTATGCAATATGGTCGTTTTCTTTACGCACGCCGACCGCCCCTCCAGGAGGCCCTGGCGGGGCGGTTTTGCGTAAAGAAATTGCGTAATTTTTTCTATTTCAAGAAAAGGGGCGTTTTTGTCTGTTATTTGGCCTACGGGTGGGAGGCCTTGAGGCAGCGATCAGGGCATCATTTGAGGCTGCTAATGTTAAGCAGCCTTGCATCTGCATAGGCATTGGCACTGCGCCTCTGGCCAGAGGCGCTTCCCTGATTATTTTGGGTATCCGGATTAAGTGGTTGATGGGCCTTCCAGCCCCATCCAACCCTTAGTCCTTCCAGAAGGTTGATAGATCGACACCGAAGTTCTTCTCAGGCTCGGGGAGTCCCATGTTGTAGGTCATGGTGGCTCTGCCCAGAAACGGGGATTCCTTGACTTGTGGCGCCTTCTTCTTGTGCTTGGTGGTATAGAGCATCCGGGCTCGCATTACCTCGAACGAATAGCCCCGGCCATCACGGTTTTTGTCCTTGGCTAGGCGGTTTATCGACTACGTGAAAGCGTTGGTGATCGGGATGTCGGTCTCAAAGTAGGTCAGCATCTCTTCACGCCAGCCACTGACGGCGCTGACGAGATCCTTCCAAACCTCCTTCTGCCCCTGAGGGATGTTGTCAATCCAGGTGGCGAGAGCCTGTTCGGCACCACGCCGATTGGTACAGTCCCAGATATGGTAGAAGCGCTCCTTGTGCTCGTAAGCCGCCAAGAGCTGGGGGGAATGCTCCTGTCCAGGTCTCCATGATGAGCCGTTCGCGGTCTGAAACGTCGTGAGCGCGCTTCAGCAGGATTTTCCGGTCACCTTTGAGGGTCCGGCGCTGATTGGGCTTCAACTCCTTCCTTAGGCCTTTGCGGATCTTCTCTAAGGCCTCGTTGGCCATGCGCACGACGTGGAACTTATCGACCACGATACGGGCCTGTGGCAGCACCGTCTGGAAGGCGCGGCGGTAGGGCTTCCACATGTCCATGCTGACGATCTCGACCTGGTGGCGGTTGGCCATGCTCATGAGGCGTCTTGTCACCCTCTCTTGCTGACGACCGGGTAGCAGGTCCAGCAGGGTGCGCTCTTCCAGATTGGTTAGGATGCAGCAGAGCCCTTGGCAGCAGTCGTGCATCAGGAACGTACAGCTGGCTCATGAAGGCGTGCCGCCTTATCAAGGCCCAGGACGCGCCTATTCCGGAAGTCAAGCATGCGATAGCGAAGACGCTAGGCGATTCAGCGGCGGCGGCTGCCTGGTTGATGTCGTATTTCCGCCCAAATAAAGAGGGCGACACCGAGGAAGATCCATACGTCCGCTAGGTTGAACGATGGCCAGTGCCACTGGGCATAGTGAAAATCGAGAAAATCCTCTACGAGCTATGGTGATTTCTGGTGTACGGGAGGAGGTAGGAAGGGTGGCGTATCCTGTTGATTGATCACGACCAAGATCTCAATCAACAAGAGCGGATACGCCATGACCGATTCTACTCTCCGAGCCCTGTCGCAGCCAGAACCCGAGACCTCTGACCCGTTGCACGAATTGTTGCGCCAAGGGGCACGAGACCTGATCGCCAAGGCCGTGGAGGCCGAGTTGGCCACCTTCCTGGCTCAGTATGCCGACACGACTCTGGAGGACGGTCGGCAGGCGGTGGTACGCAACGGCTATCTGCCGGAGCGCACCGTGCAGACTGGCATCGGTGACGTCACCGTCAAGGTGCCCAAGGTGCGGGACCGAAGTGGCGGCCAGGCCTGCTTCAACAGCACCCTGTTGCCGCCCTACTTGAAACGGGCCCGTAGCGTCGAGGAGCTGATTCCCTGGCTCTATCTCAAGGGCGTCTCCACCGGCGACTATCAGGAGGCCCTGTCGGCCCTGCTGGGTGACCAGGCGAAGGGGCTGTCGGCCAACACGGTCTCGCGACTGAAGGCCCAGTGGCTCGACGAGCACAAGGTCTGGTGTCAGCGGGACCTGGCGGACCGCCGCTATGTGTACTGGTGGGCCGATGGCGTCTACAGCAATGTGCGGTTGGATGACCGCCTCTGTCTGCTGGTGATCATCGGCGTCACGGCGCATGGCCGCAAGGAACTGGTCGCCGTCGAGGATGGCCATCGCGAGTCGGAAGCCAGTTGGAAAGAACTGCTCACGGGCCTGCGAGAGCGTGGCCTGACAGAGGCCCCCAGGCTGGCGATCGGTGATGGTGCGCTCGGTTTCTGGAAGGCGCTGAGCAAGGTCTATCCGACCACGGCGCACCAACGTTGCTGGGTCCACAAGACGGCCAATGTGCTGAACAAGCTGCCCAAGTCGGTGCAGCCCAAGATCAAGGCCGACCTTCACGAGATCTGGATGGCCGAGACGCGCGAGGCGGCCCATCAGGCCTTCGACCGCACGCTGAAGCGCTTCGGCGCCAAATACCCCCAGGCGATGGAATGCCTGGCCAAGGATCGGGACGAGCTGCTGGCGTTCTATGACTTCCCGGCAGAGCATTGGGTGCACATCCGCACCACCAACCCGATCGAGTCGACCTTCGCCACGGTCCGCCTGAGGACCAAGCGCAGCCGGAACTGCGGCTCTCGGGACACGACCCTGGCGATGGTCTTCAAACTGCTCCAGACCGCCCAGAAACGCTGGAGGCGGATCAAGCACTTCCAGAAGTTGGAGCTGGTCGTCAGCAACGTCAAGTTCCAGGACGGGGAGCAGGTAGCCGATCAGTCAGACAGGAATGCGGCCTGACCGTCATCCACCAGATTTGACAATAACTCATCCTCTACGTAGCCTAACCGCAAGCGATCTGCGACATTGCCCAACGCGCCGCCGAGGATCGCACTGAGGGCGAGCCGATAACTCAGTACGCGTGGTGAACGCCAAAGCCAGTACACCAGTAATATCGAGATAACCAGGGCCAGTCCGATGAAAAGCGGCTGCTGCCAACCGCCGACATCCGCGAGAAAGCTGAAGGCCGCCCCCGTATTGTGGCGGTGGACCCAATTGAAGAAGGGTGCGGCAGGCACGCTTTCACCATGCGCTAGCATGGTGCTGGCAAGGTACTTGCTCGCCTGATCGACAAACAGTAACAGGAGCGAGAGCCACAGCCAGCGCATCGCCTTTCCCGGCTCGTGGGCTTTCTCTGCGAGCCGACTGCCATAAGTAGACATATCCCCTTCCTCCTGACCCAATCTAGAATTTGCTCGCTGCTAAATAACAAGCGTCATGTACCCAACCGATGATGCCGACGAATTCGACGGAGCAGGAGCAGGCCGAGTCCGAGTGCGGTCAGGCCAAGGACAGGCCAATCCCGCCAGCGCACATAAGGGGACGCGCCAGTTCGCGGTGTCACTTCGGCGCTGAGGGTGGCCACTTCGAACTGCGGAGCACGCTTGAGCACTTTGCCCTCATGATTGATGGCTGCTGTGATACCGGTGTTCGTGGCTCGAAGAAGGTCACGTCCGGTTTCGATGGCACGCATGCGTGCCATCTGGAAATGCTGGAGGGGGCCGAGCGAGCTGCCGAACCAGGCATCGTTGCTGACATTCACCAGTAACTGCGCTTCGGGCAGAAGCTCAGTGACTTCGGCACCAAAGACCGCCTCGTAGCAGATGAGTGCCCCTACGGGCACCCCTGCTGCATTCAGGACGTGCGCTTCCCGTCCCGGTGTGAAGTCGGACATGGGCGCCCCGAGCACGTCGAGGGCCGACCCCAAAAGATCCCGAAACGGAACATATTCACCGAAGGGCACCAGGTGGCGTTTGTAGTAGAAGCCTGAGGGATCGGAGAGGCTTACCACGGCGTTGTAGGTACGGCCCTCCGCCTCGCGTACCGGGACGCCAATCATTAACGATGTGCCTGCCTGATCGGCTAACGCCTCAAGCTCAGCAAGATACTCTTTGGCCTGGTCATGCCACATCGGGATTGCCGCTTCTGGCCAGATCACGATGTCGGCCCCGAGATGCTGCGCGGTAAGCGCCTGATAGCGCTCAAGTGTGATGTCCCGGTAGCTCGGGTCCCATTTCTTGTCTTGCGCGATGTTTCCTTGCAATAGGACGACATCGATTGGGTCAGCGGCTGGCTGCGTCCATTCACGATCCAGCAGTTGCAAGCCGGCGAGGGTAGCGACTAACACGGCACCGACTACCGCAGCACGGCGCAGGCTTGGCCCCAGGATAACCCAGGCAAGCCCGCCAGCGAGCAGCGCCACCAGAAAACTCACGCCAAGTACGCCAAAGACGGGGGCGATGGTGGCAAATGTGGTGTCGGTTTGGCTGTAGCCAATGAAGAGCCAGGGAAAGCCGGTCAAGAACCAGGTGCGCATCCATTCACTCAGCACCCATGCCGCCGGTAGTCCTAGCCAGAGCGTCATTGCGTCCATCTCAGGGCGCAGGCGGCGCACGAGATACACGACGCCCCATGGAAAGAGGGCGAGCAGCGAGACAAAGGCCGCCGTGGCTAACACCGCCACCACGGGGCCATTGAGTTATTGTCAAATCTGGTGGATGACGGTCAGGCCGCATTCCTGTCTGACTGATCGGCTACCTGCTCCCCGTCCTGGAACTTGACGTTGCTGACGACCAGCTCCAACTTCTGGAAGTGCTTGATCCGCCTCCAGCGTTTCTGGGCGGTCTGGAGCAGTTTGAAGACCATCGCCAGGGTCGTGTCCCGAGAGCCGCAGTTCCGGCTGCGCTTGGTCCTCAGGCGGACCGTGGCGAAGGTCGACTCGATCGGGTTGGTGGTGCGGATGTGCACCCAATGCTCTGCCGGGAAGTCATAGAACGCCAGCAGCTCGTCCCGATCCTTGGCCAGGCATTCCATCGCCTGGGGGTATTTGGCGCCGAAGCGCTTCAGCGTGCGGTCGAAGGCCTGATGGGCCGCCTCGCGCGTCTCGGCCATCCAGATCTCGTGAAGGTCGGCCTTGATCTTGGGCTGCACCGACTTGGGCAGCTTGTTCAGCACATTGGCCGTCTTGTGGACCCAGCAACGTTGGTGCGCCGTGGTCGGATAGACCTTGCTCAGCGCCTTCCAGAAACCGAGCGCACCATCACCGATCGCCAGCCTGGGGGCCTCTGTCAGGCCACGCTCTCGCAGGCCCGTGAGCAGTTCTTTCCAACTGGCTTCCGACTCGCGATGGCCATCCTCGACGGCGACCAGTTCCTTGCGGCCATGCGCCGTGACGCCGATGATCACCAGCAGACAGAGGCGGTCATCCAACCGCACATTGCTGTAGACGCCATCGGCCCACCAGTACACATAGCGGCGGTCCGCCAGGTCCCGCTGACACCAGACCTTGTGCTCGTCGAGCCACTGGGCCTTCAGTCGCGAGACCGTGTTGGCCGACAGCCCCTTCGCCTGGTCACCCAGCAGGGCCGACAGGGCCTCCTGATAGTCGCCGGTGGAGACGCCCTTGAGATAGAGCCAGGGAATCAGCTCCTCGACGCTACGGGCCCGTTTCAAGTAGGGCGGCAACAGGGTGCTGTTGAAGCAGGCCTGGCCGCCACTTCGGTCCCGCACCTTGGGCACCTTGACGGTGACGTCACCGATGCCAGTCTGCACGGTGCGCTCCGGCAGATAGCCGTTGCGTACCACCGCCTGCCGACCGTCCTCCAGAGTCGTGTCGGCATACTGAGCCAGGAAGGTGGCCAACTCGGCCTCCACGGCCTTGGCGATCAGGTCTCGTGCCCCTTGGCGCAACAATTCGTGCAACGGGTCAGAGGTCTCGGGTTCTGGCTGCGACAGGGCTCGGAGAGTAGAATCGGTCATGGCGTATCCGCTCTTGTTGATTGAGATCTTGGTCGTGATCAATCAACAGGATACGCCACCCTTCCTACCTCCTCCCGTACACCAGAAATCACCATAGCTCCGCGCCATTGCCGTACTGGCTGATGCTGATAAAGACCCAGGAGATTCCTACGCCGAAGTAACCAAGGCCAAAGAGGTAGGCCGACCATAGAGCTTGACGTCTTGAGGGCTGCGAGGTCAGGGCAAAAAATGCTGCCAGAGCAATTACCGCCAGCCATGCCCAGCCCACAGGGGCAAAGGCAAGCGGCATGGCGCCTCCGGCAAGCAGGGCCATCACCCCTGTTAGAAGCGACTTGTGGCGCACGCCAATGTATAGGCCAGAGGGTAGCGCGTATTTATCACCCGCCATTCTCGCCTCCGAATCCAGGATCAACCCTGTGGCTCATGCTTTCTTGCTCCGCTTAATCAAGCTGCGTCAATTCATTCGGCCGGCTGGCCAGGGTGGCAAAGTGAATGTTTCTGGACTCGACTAGGTGCGCCGTAAGCTGGGAGCTGCTTCGTATTCGGCCAGCACGACAGTGGCTGTGTTGGGGAGCAGTACGTTAGCTTTGCGATACCACCCCTTCCAAGCCCGCTGATACCAGAACGAACAGGACGAAGCCGCCTATGAAAGCCAGCGGTGAGATGTGCGTATCGTCACCGCTCTCGTGAGCCTCGGAGACCATATCTTCGATGGCAGCGACCGTGAGAAGGCCTGCCGTGAACGTCAGTGCCGCTAGCTTAAATGCCTCCGGCTGGTTCCTGAGTACGAAGTAAGCAAAGACGGCTGCCGAGAGTACGGGAACCGCTAAGGAGGCAGAGATCAGCAAGCGCTTGCTGCGGGGAATCCCTTTGTCTTTCATGTTGGCGATCATCGCGAACCCCTCAGGGCCATCCGCGAGCACCTGACCCGCCGCCAGGATTATCGCGACCGACGGTGAGACCGCCGACCCCGCCCCGATCAGGAGGCCATCGCTGAACAGGTCGATGGACACGGCGATATAGATCATCCAGACACTCGTCTGACCGCCTTCTCCCTGCTGACCTTGCCGCTTCTGGAGACTCTCAACGAGCTTCTCGATGCCTACGTAAGCAATGCCACCCAGCGCGAAAGCGAGGGCGATTACCCAGGCTGAAAGGCCCTCCAGCACGCGTGGCATGATTTCCACCGCCACTACCGCAATAACGAGGCCGGCGGCGCCATGAAGGGCGTAATTGAGACGGCGCCCGGTAGTTCGGGAGGCCTCCGCAGCGAGCCCACCACTGAAGTTTCCCAACGCGGGAAGCAGCGCCAGGCCGAGTACCAGCCAGATACTATCCATCATCTTCCTGGCTCCGGACCTCGCGCTACTCGTCGGCGTTCAGGCCTAGCGCATCGATCGTAAAGTCGCTTCGATCGAGAATTCTAATCGCGATAGCTACGCGCTGCGCAGCTTCACGCCTTGAGCGCCAGAATGCGCCTGGCACCGTTGAGCACAATGACCCCCGCGATGCTGCCGATAATCAGATCCGGATAATTGGATCCGGTCCACGCCACCAGGGCGCCTGCGGCGATGACGCCCATGTTGATCACCACGTCGTTGGCCGAGAATATCCAGCTTGCCTTCATATGCGCACCGCCCTCGCGATGCTTGGATATCATCAGCAGGCAGGTGGTATTGGCAATCAGTGCGACGAATGCAATCGCCATCATCATCAGCGATTCAGGCTCACTACCGAAAACAAAGCGTCGCACCACCTCGACGAGTACGCCGATAGCCAAAATCAGTTGCAGTACCCCTGCCAGATGCGCGGCACGCACCTGCATCTTCGCACTGTGCCCTACGGCATACAGGGCGAGCCCGTACACGGCCGCATCGGCAAAATTGTCCAGGGATTCTCCAATCAGGCCGGTGGAGTGCGCGATCAGGCCGGTCGTCATTTCCACCACGAACAGGACGGCATTGATACCGAGTAACCAACGCAGGGTGCCGGACTCTTGCGCGGCAGAAGCCGCCGAGCTCTCAGCGGCCCTGATTGTCTCTGGGTCGGCAATGACGGTTTCCTGAAGAGAGGCGCCTAGCCCCAAGGTCGCTAGTTTCGCGGTAATGGGCTCAGCCTCGCCGTCATGCACGACCTCCAACCGACGGTTCGACAAGTCGAAGGACAGCGTTCGAATCTCATCAAAGCCGTTCAGCGCCAAGCGGATCATCCGTTCTTCTGAGGGGCAATCCATCTTCGGCACGGCATACACGCTGACCCATTCCCCTGACGCTTCGGAAGAGACCGGCATATCGGTATCCGCTGCAGGCGTTGCATCGCAGCCACATGGGCCATCACAGGATTTACTCACGATACGGCTCCAGTTAACCAACATAGATTGCTAGTATTAAAAACCATATAGCCACCATAAGGTCAATGGGACAGATGATTCGTTGAGGAGAAAGCCTGATGCGCATTGGTCAGTTAGCACAGATAGCGGGTGTCGACCCCCAGACGATCCGCTTCTACGAGCAGCGGGGCCTGTTGCCATTGCCAGACCGGCAGGAGAATGGTTACCGTATCTACACGAAGCGGCATATCGAGCAGCTTGCCTTTATCCGTCGCTGCCGAATCCTGGACCTGTCACTGGCAGAGATTCGCGAGCTACAGAGCTATCAGGACGGCCCTCACCAGCCTTGTACCGCCGTCAACGCCATGCTCGATGACCACATCTCTCATGTGCGGTCGCAGATAACCGCACTGCAGACGCTTGAGAAACAGCTCGTTGCCCTGAGGGCGAGTTGCAATGATGGACGAGAAATCAGTGCCTGCGGCATCCTGGCGGGTATCAGCGAGGAGAGCAAACAACAACTATGTAGGGCTGGCTCAGGCAATAAGCGCTGAGCAGAGACACGCCGGACCTTGCAGCGACATTGTGAATGCATGGTGTGTTGGTCGCGGCGACTCATTGCGCTTCTCGGCATGCGAGCTTGGGTTACTGCTGCAACCGCAGTATCGCCCTGTCAGACGTTTCGCTTCCGCCATGCTTCGCTATTCCCGCTTATCCCAGCGTCGCCAGGGAGGGAAACAGGCCGATCATGAAGCTGGAGAGCCGTGTCATGGTGCCCGAGACGATGGCGATGCCCATGAGAATCAGGATTATACCGGCGACCGGCCGGGTGTAGGCGCTCCACCTGCCAAGCTTTTTGCTATGGCGGCTGAGGCTGTTGACGCAGAGCGTACTCGCCAGAAAGGGCAACGCCAACCCGGCGGAGTACACGCTCAGATAGATCATTCCATGCTGTGCACTGGCGGCATTGGAGGTAGCCATCAGAATCGCACCGAGGATGGGGCCGATACAGGGCGTCCAGCCAATGGCGAACGATACGCCGAAGGCCGTGGCCGACAGCGGCGATCCGCCCTGAAAACGAGGATTGAATTGTAAGGTACGCTGAAAGATCGGGACGTTGAACAGGCCGGTCATGAAGGCCCCTAGCAGGATGACCACCGAGCCTGTGATCCAGTTGAGCTCCTGACGGTAGCCTCGCAGGAGCTGACTGAGTGAGCTGGCACCTAGCCCCAGGATGATGAATACCAGTGTGAAGCCAGTCACAAAGAAAACGCTCAGTATCAGCGCCTCGATTTTCTTGTCCCGTTTGTTGACGCTGCCGCCCGTGACGACGGAAAGGTAGCCCGGCAAGAGCGGCAACGTGCAGGGCGAGAAGAAGGAGATCAAGCCACCTGCAAACGCGCCAATCAGACCGATAGAAGAGAGAGATTCCAAGGGCTATCGCTTCCTGAGGTAGTGAGGGCCATGAGTCGGCCGGCTGAGTCCAGCCCTTGATTCTAAAACCCTAATCTGGCCCTAAGGCAAGCACATCGTTTGATTAGCTACACGCCAGACTGCTGGGCTGTAGCCTTTTCAAAAGAGGCTTGACCTTATGGTGGGTATAAGGATTAGCGTTTAAGCTGCATCTTCCAAATATCTAACCTGAGGATAGCGTGATGGCATTGCAACTTGGAGAGACAGCCCCCGATTTCACGGTCGAATCAACGGAAGGCACCGTCAGCTTCCACGAATGGCTTGGTGATAGCTGGGCCGTGCTATTTTCTCACCCGGCCGACTATACGCCTGTCTGCACGACAGAGCTTGGCGCGTTTGCCAAGCGCAAAAGTGAGTTCGACAAGCGTGGCGCCAAGCTGATCGGTGTGTCCGTCGATCCGCTGGATTCGCATACCGGCTGGGCCAAGGATATCGAGACCACCCAGGGTGCGGCGCTGAACTACCCGTTGCTGGCCGACGACGATCAGGTGGTCGCTGAGCTGTACGGGATGATTCATCCCAAAGCCGATCCCAAGGTGACGGTACGCACCGTTTTCATCATCGACCCCAGCAAGAAGATACGCCTGATGCTGACCTATCCGCCGAGTACCGGGCGCAACGTCGACGAGATCCTACGGGTTATCGACTCGCTTCAGCTGACCGACACGCACAAGGTGGCGACCCCCGTGGATTGGCAGAGCGGTGAGGACGTCATTATCTCCCCTTCACTATCGAGTGATGAAGCCAAAGAGCGCTTTCCCGAAGGCTGGGACGAGAAGACACCGTATCTGCGTGTTGTGCGACAGCCTAAATAACTAGCGGAATCCTTTGGCAGCCCGGGTAAGCCGGGCTGCCCGTTGTCTCGCTGAGGTAAGGTTTTGAGGAAGCGCATGGATGGCTAAGTTCCTGACTAGTTAAGGCGGGTATCCGGATTAAGTGGTAGATGGAGCCCCTTGCTCCTTCGAACCCTTAACTCTTCCAGAAGGTTGATAGATCGACGCCGTAGTTTTTCTCAGGCTCGGGAAGACCCATGCTGTAGGTCATGGTGGCCTTGCCCAGGAAGGGGGATTCCTTGGTCTGCGGCACCTTCTTCTTGTGCTTGGTGGTGTAGAGCATCCGGGCCCGCATCACCTCGAATGAGTAGCCACGGCCATCGCGGTTCTTATCCTTGGCCAGCCGGTTGATTGACTCCGTGAAGGCGTTGGTGATCGGGATGTCGGTCTCGAAGTAGGTCAGCATCTCCTCATGCCAGCCACTGATAGCACTGACGAGATCTTTCCAGACCTCCTTTTGCCCCTGTGGGATGTCGTCAATCCAGGCAGTCAGCGCCTTCTCGGCGTCACGCCGGGTTGTGGCGTCCCAGATGTGGAAGAACCGCTCCTTGTGCTCGTAGGCCGCCAAGAGCTGGGGGAATGCCCCTGTCCAGGTCTCCATGATGAGCCGTTCGCGATCTGAGACATCGTGAGCGCGCTTCAGCAGGATCTTCCGGTCACCCTTGAGGGTTCGGCGCTGGTTGGACGTCAGCTTTTTCCTGAGCCCCTTGCGGACCTTTTCCAAGGCCTCGTTGGCCATTCGCACGACGTGGAACTTATCGACCACAATGCGAGCCTGCGGCAGCACCGCCTGGACAGCACGGCGGTAGGGTTTCCACATATCCATGCTGACGATCTCGACCTGGTGGCGCTCGGTCATGCTCATGAGGCGCCTCGTCACCGCGTCCTGCTGGCGACCGGGCAGCAGGTCCAGTAGGGTACGCTCCTCCAGGTTGGTCAGGATGCAGCGGTAGCGGCGGTTCAGGTACAGCTCGTCGATCCCCAGGCAGCGGGGTGTCTCGAAGCGATGCCAGGCTGCCAGGAACTCAGCCTTCTTCTTGAATATCTCGCGGACAGTCTTCTCGTCGAGGCCCGTGGTATCAGCCACGTAGGCGTAGGGGTGATTGAAGGCTTCCTTCTCGACGTGGTTGTAAAGCCTCCGCGTCATGCGGTGATCGTCTACCATTTCCGGAAGAGCTGGCCGGAACGTCCTTCCACACGCCCGGCAGGTGTAGCGGCGACGGACCACCCAGAGGGTGACCCGCCTTCCGTGGATGGGTAGGTCGCGATAGGCCACATCGCGCTTGCCGAACCTGACAAACTCACTCTCAACGCCGCATTCCTCGCAAGCTAGAGGCTCAGGAGCTTCGACCTGGTAGTGGAGATCATGCTCTTCCATCTTGGTGGCTAGGACGTGGTACTCGGGAAGGTGCAGGATGTTGTCAGGCAAGCTGGTCATGCAAACTTTCCTTGTCGACATGGTCCATAGATGATTGCGACTCTTTGACCGCGTTGTTTTCTACGAACTGAAGGTGATTTACTCCCTTGGGTCTTCTGCTTCTCTGAGCCCTTCATGCAATGACGCAATTAGCGGGCAAGTGATATTGCCTTGTTGTGCATGGCATCGGTCGACCATTTCGCTCAGCACCTTCTCAATTCTTTCAAGCCTGTCGATCTTCTCGCGAACGTCCCCTAACTTGTGCTCTGCGAGAGCACTGGCTTCTTGACAGTGGGCGCCATCTTCCAGCCGAAGTAGGTCACTGATCTCATCCAGACTAAAGCCCAGCTGCTGCGCCGTTTTCACGAACGTCAACCTGTCGATATCGGCGGCACTATAGCGTCGAATACCTCCGGGAGGTCGTTCGGGCTCCGATAATAGCCCTCGTCGCTGGTAATAGCGGATTGTCTCGACATTGACGCCGGCCGCCTTGGCCAGGCCGCCAATGGTCATGGTGTCCGCCACTTTATCTGCATGTCTCTTCATGATGCTTGACTCCGTACCAAGCTACGGAAGTAACCTTATCGTAGCTCCCCCCATCCCGAAAGGAGAATCGTCAATGCGGACACCTAAAACGGGGCGAGGGCCCCTGGCCGCCGGAGGAGTCGCGGCCCTCCTGGCCTCGGCGTGTTGCCTCGGCCCGCTGGTTCTGATCACGCTGGGCGTTTCCGGCGCCTGGATCAGCAATCTGGCGTCGCTGGAGCCCTATCGCCCGCTCTTTATCGGCGTCGCGCTGGTGGCGATGTTCTTCGCCTGGCGTCGCGTCTTTCGGCCAGTGGAAAAGTGCCAGCCGGGAGAGGTGTGTGCCGTGCCACGGGTCAGGACGGGCTACAAGGCGATCTTCTGGCTCGTATCGCTGCTGGTGCTAATCGCCCTGGTATTCCCCTACGTCTTGCCCTTGTTCTATTAAAAGGAGATCTACCATGAAAGCTCGTTTCGCCTTCATCGCGCTACTCGCCCTGCTCAGCACGCCCGCCTTAGCGGCCTTGCAGACCGTGAAGCTGTCGGTGCCGGGCATGACCTGTGCCGCCTGCCCGATCACCGTCAAGGCCGCCCTCAACAAGGTGGACGGCGTCTCGCAAGTCGACGTGAGCTACGCGGATCTCGAGGCCGTGGTCACCTTTGACGACGCCCGAACGTCGGTGGAGGCATTGACCGAGGCCACCACCAACGCTGGGTATCCATCAACCCCGACATCCTCGCAAGCGGATCGAGAGTGATCATGAAGAATCCCAAGACCCTGCTGCGCGTGAGCGTGATCGGCACCGTCCTGGTGGCATTGTGCTGCTTTACGCCGATCCTGGTGATCCTGCTTGGCACGGTGGGCCTGGCGGCGCTGACGGGCTATCTCGACGTTGTGTTATTGCCGGCCCTGGCCTTCTTCATCGGCCTGACCATTTATGCGATTTGGCGTAAGAAGCAGTTCGACGCCTGTTGTGACAACGGCTCTATCAAATCAAGGAATACGCCCCCTGAGTGACATCAAGCAGCTGCACATCGCGGTCATCGGGTGAGTTGTTTACGAGCTTGTCCGTCACGGTGAAGGAATAAGCGTGAAAGATTCGCAGAAATTTATAAGCGTCGTGCTTGGCACCGGGTTGATGGTGCTGTGTTGCGCCGGGCCAATCGCCCTGGTGCTATTCGGTACGGCGGGCCTGGCCGCGTTGGCAGGCTATCTCGATTACCTGCTGTTTGCCGTCCTGGCCATCGTCATCGGCTTACCTCTCTACGCGCGATACCACAAGCGGAAGCAGGATGCCGGCTTTACTAATGAAGACTCGGAGAAACGTGATGATTGAACTCAACGTGAGCGGCATGACCTGTGACCGCTGTGCGGATCATGTCAGGGAAGCCTTGGAGAAGCTGCCCGGCGTGCAGTCGGTGGAGGTATCCTATCCTCAGAGGACGGCATCGGTAGCCGTTGATCCGGGGACACCGGCCTCGGCGTTGACGTTTGCCGTGACCCGACTTGGCTACCAAGCTCGACTGGCCAACAGTGGGCCCACTTCCCCGGCAGGCGCATCGGTGTCCAAGGGCCGTGATGAAGACGCCCCGCACATCGCGGTGAT
Organism: Halomonas sp. THAF12; assembly: GCF_009363675.1. Lineage (NCBI taxonomy): Bacteria > Pseudomonadati > Pseudomonadota > Gammaproteobacteria > Oceanospirillales > Halomonadaceae > Halomonas > Halomonas sp. THAF12. Next base: position 157,256 of record NZ_CP045400.1, read on the forward strand.
CGGCAGCGGCGGCGCCGCCATGGCGGCGGCCCTGAAGGCCGCCGAGCGCGGCGCCCGGATCACCCTGATCGAACGCGGCACCGTCGGCGGTACCTGTGTCAATACAGGCTGTGTGCCTTCGAAGATCATGATTCGCGCGGCCCATATTGCCCACTTGCGTACGGAAAGTCCCTTCGATGCAGGCCTGAGCGCCCAGGCGCCGGTGGTGGATCGGGCCAAGCTGCTCGAGCAGCAGCAGCGACGTGTCGAGGAACTGCGTGACGCCAAGTACGAGGGGATTCTGCGCGACCACCCGGCCATCACTGTCCTGCACGGCGAGGCCCGGTTTATCGATGCCCATAGCCTGATGGTCAAGCTGAACGAGGGCGGCGAGCAGGTCGTCCACTTCGACCGCGCCTTCATCGGTACTGGCGCCCGACCGGCAGTACCGCCGATCCCGGGTCTTGCCGACACCCCCTACCTGACCTCTACCAGTGCTCTGGCCCTGGACACTCTTCCCGAGCGGCTGATTGTGATCGGCGCCTCGGTGGTGGCCCTGGAACTGGCCCAGGCCTTCGCCAGGCTGGGCAGCCGGGTCACGGTGCTGGCCCGCAGCCGCCTGCTCTCCCAGGAAGACCCGGCGGTAGGGGATGCGGTGGAGGCGGCGTTTCGCCGCGAGGGCATCGAGGTCCTCAAGCAGACCCAGGCGAGCCGTGTGGACTACACCGACAATGAATTCATTGTCGACACCAACGCCGGCACCTTGCGGGCGGATCAACTGCTGGTGGCCACCGGACGGACACCCAATACCGAGGCCCTGAACCTGGCGAGCCTCGGCGTGGAAACCGCACATGGGGCTATTCTGGTCGATGAGCATCTGCACACCACGGTGCCGGGGCTCTATGCCGCCGGTGACTGCACCGATCAGCCGGAGTTCGTCTATGTCGCCGCCGCCGGGGGCAGCCGGGCTGCCGTCAACATGACCGGGGGCGAAGCCACCCTGGACCTGAGCGCCATGCCGGCGGTGATCTTCACCGACCCCCAGGTGGCCACCGTCGGCCTGACGGAAGCCGAGGCCATCGAGCAAGGCTTCAGCGTCGATACCCGTGAGCTGGACCTGGAAAACGTGCCGCGTGCGCTGGTGAATTTCGACACCGGTGGTTTCATCAAGCTGGTGGCCGAACGCGACTCGGGCCGGTTGCTGGGGGTGCAGGCGGTGGCGGGGGAAGCCGGTGAGCTGATCCAGACGGCGGTGATGGCGCTACGCGCACGCATGACCGTACACGACATCGCCAATGAGCTGTTTCCCTACCTGACCATGGTGGAAGGGCTCAAGCTCTGTGCCCAGACTTTCACCAAGGATGTGACGCAGTTGTCCTGCTGTGCCGGGTGAACGATATGAGCGCGACCGTGGTGCCACTGGGCGGCGGCACCACGGGTTTTGGGCATGGACACCACAGGGAGCCCTGTCACGATGAACACGACACTACCAGATTGCGGGATGATGGGGGCGATGGGCTGGATAATGCCAGTGATCGGAATTGCCCTACTATTGCTACTGGTCCTGGGCATCGCCTGTTTGGTGAAGTATCTGCTCTCTAGCAAGTGAGCGTACTCAGCGAGCCATCAACCAGCTAATCCGTTGTGGGTTGAGTTTGTCGGCCACCTTTCGCTCTCGCATACCAACCAGATAATCCGGATACCCATTATTTTGCCCCTGGTGCCTCCCCGTCACCAGGGGCTTTTTGTCTGAGGAGGGTGGGGGCTCTGGCGGCTAGAGATATTCTGGTGCAGCATAATGCTGATGACATCAAGTTCTAATGCAAAGAGACCTGGTGCTGACACCGAAATTTTGGGTCTCCTGAAACTCCCTCTCAAGCTCCCTCTGATGACTCTGCGTGGACGCTTGCTGGTTGGCGCCGCGATGCTGTGGGGGGTGTTGTGCGTGACGCTTCTGACCCTCGGCTGGCAAGCGGGTCGTATCTTGGTGGACGAGACCAACCACCAGCACCTGCGTTATGAAGCTGAGCTGATCAGCAATTCCATCACCTATCAGGTCGATGAGCGTCTGGATGAGTTGGAGCAGTTAGCGAAGCAGATTCCTGAACCAGTCCGTGGTGCCCTTGATGCCCAGCATGGACACTCCTTGTCTCCCCTCTTCGAAGGTCTCACTCTTTTCGATCGCGACACACGAGTTGTAGACGCTTGGCCTATCGGTGACGGCCGGGTGGGGGCCAGCTTCCCCGATCGAGAGTATGCGCGTTTCATGCATGCTTTCCGGCGCCCGTACGTCAGCGAGCCTTTCGTGGGGCGCATCACCGGATCTCCTTTGGTGATGATGCTGGTCCCGTTGCGAGACGGCGCGGGACGCTACACCGGCTTTTTGGGAGGCCTGGTCAACATCAATGAGAGCCGACTCTTCAAGAGCTTCGAGCGGCTGCGCCTGGGCGACGGTGGGTATGTCACCATTACCACCGCGTCCGGCAAGCGGCTATTTCACCCTGATCAGGAGCAGCCTATCGTTGCCCTTCCAGAGCAGCTTTCTCCGGTGCTCGAACGAGCACTGTACGGCTGGGAGGGGGAAAGCGCCGGCAAGGCAGTCACCGGTGAAGCCCAGCTGGTAGCGTATCGTCAGATCTGGCCAGCCGGCTGGATCGTGGGCGTGCACCTGCCACAGTCGCAGGCCGAGGCGCCGCTGGTGGCCGGTATGCAACGCATCTCCTTCCATGCTTGGGGGGCGCTGGTATTGGTTCTACCCTTGGTCGGGGGGCTGATCTGGTTGACGCTTCGTCCACTGACACGCCTGGCAGAGCAGGTCCGTGAGCTTCAGAATGAACGGCGTTATCTGCTGGAAATTCCTACGCACATGCCTGAGCTGCGCCGGGTCATTGATGTGATCAACGAGACCGAGCGCGAGCGACGGGGCAACTTGCAGGATCTGGCGGAGCGTGAGGCCTTGTTGCGAGGCACCTTGGCCGCTTCGCCTCAAGGGATGTTCGTCACGGACTCGAGAGGGCAGGTGACCTTCATCAATGCTGCCCTCGAGGAGCTTCTGGGAGGTGATGAATCGCTCGATATGGATACCTGGGGTAAACGGATCCATGCTGAGGACCGTCCAGCCGTGATAGAGGCCTGGCATCAAAGCCTGGCCGGCCGCTGCGACTTCATGCGCCAGTTCCGCCTCCTGGGTGCTGAAGGTATCCCGCGCTGGCTGGACGTACATGCTGGAGCGATTCATGTCGAAGGTGAGTTCATCGGTATCGTCGGGATGGTGCGCGATATCACCCAGGACCGCCATGAAAACGCTCTGCGCCGCTGGGAGACCGAGCACGATCCGCTGACCGGACTACTCAACCGACGTGGCCTGACACGCTATCTTGAAGAAGCCCTGGTGGAGTGGCAGAAGACTGGCACGCCGACAGCGGTACTGCTCTTCGACCTCGATCACTTCAAGCCGGTCAATGACCAGGGGGGGCATGCACTAGGCGACCGCATGCTGCAGCAGGTGGCGGACGCAGTGCGCAGCGTGGTGCGAAGCAGTGATCATGCCGCTCGCCAGGGCGGGGATGAGTTTGCCGTGCTACTGAGTGGTTGTAGCCCCGATCAGGCGCTGGTTCTCGCCGAGGCACTGCGAGAGCAGATTGGGTCTTGCCCCGTGGAACAAGGGGATAAGCGCTGGTACGTGACTGCCAGCATCGGCGTGAGCCACTTCCAATCAGGTGAGGAGTCAATCAAGGCTGTTCTCGACCGCGCCGATGCTGCCAGTTACCGGGCCAAACGTGGTGGTCGTGACAGGGTGATACTTGATAGCGAAGAGCCTGCTATGACTGACCTCGACGAGTCAACGGGCAAAGTGGGCTGAAAAGTGTGTCCAGCGACGTAAATAAACCAAGCGGTACACCCTCTCCCTCACGCGAAGCCCAGGAAGACGGCCAGCGCTCTGTTGACGGCGACCATGGTGCTGTCGTCGAGGTGGCCGAAGGCCTCTCCTACCCTCTCTCGCTTCACTGTCATGGGCTGTCCACCATGATCTGGGAGCGTCGCTGCAAGCCATTGTCGGGGGTGGGCTCCACATCGAGACGGATCAGCGGGGCATCGACTCGGGTGCTGGAGAGCAGCAACACCGTCACACTGCCGGTTCCAGCAAACTGATCCGACTGGATGATGAGGGCGGGAAGCGGCTTCCCGAAGTCACCTGACAGGGCAATGGTCACCAGGTCGCCACGCCTCATGCGTCACACTCGTCGTCGTCCAGGTCCAGGAGGGCGGCATCCATGAAGTCCTGCAGATCCTGATCCCGGGCGTCGGCAGCCGCAACGGCAGCGCACTGACGGCGGGCTTCTTCGGCGAAGCCGGGTTGGCGGGTATCCGGTACCCAGATCTGGATCGGGCGCAGGCCGGCCGCTCGCAAAGCAGCACGGTGCCTTTTCACCCGGTTGTTCACGTTGTCGGTTGCCACCATGGCGAATCCTCCTTTCGTTTCATGTAACAGGGTGGCGCTCCCTTCCGTTACATGCAACGAAGGGTGTCCAGAAAACGATCGTTAGGCGGCCAAGCCGGACAGTGTCCGAGAATAAGCTTGTAGGATGGGTTTGCGGACAATAAGATAGACGGACGGATAAGCGGACAAAAGGGCGGTCCATGGCACTGATCGGCTATGCGCGGGTCTCGACGGCGGAGCAGGACTCCGCTTTGCAGACCGATGCGCTTCTCAAGGCAGGGTGCGAGCGAATCTTCGATGACACCGTCTCCGGGGCCCAGGCGGAACGCCCCGGCCTGACGGCGGCCCTGGAGTTCCTACGCGTGGGGGATGTGCTGGTCGTATGGCGACTGGATCGGCTGGGACGCTCGCTGCCGCATCTGATCGAGGTGGTCAGCACCCTGGAGGCGCGTGGTGTCGGCTTCCGGTCGCTGACCGAAGCCATCGATACCACCACGCCGGGTGGGCGGCTAATCTTCCATGTGTTCGGCGCCCTGGGGCAGTTCGAGCGCGACCTGATCCGTGATCGCACCAAGGCGGGACTGGCCGCTGCCGCCGCTCGTGGGCGCAAAGGAGGACGCAAGCCCGTCGTCACCGACGACAAGCTGAAGCGGGCGAGGGAGCACCTGGCGAATGGGCTGAACGTCCGTGAGGCCGCCGCCCGGATCAAGGTCAGCAAGACAGCCCTCTATGCCGCCTTGAAGGCCAGTCACTCCGAAGCCTCGGAGCGCCGAGCAGCCGACTCCTGACACGCTGTGTGGTGGAGGGCCTCGGGCCTGGGGTGGGAATGAAGCGACACTCGGGGCATCATGTGAGGGTGCTAATATTCAGCAAGCTTGCCCCTGCGTAGGCATTGGCACTGCGCCTCTGGCCAGAGGCGCTTCCCTGATTATTTGCCCTTGTTTGCCCCTGGTGTCGGTCCCGTCACCAGGGGCATTTTTCGTCAGGGGTCAGGCCTCTTCCCATTCCACACGGTTGCGCCCTGTCTCCTTGGCGGCGTAGAGCCCTTGGTCGGCACGCTTGATGGCCGGTTTCAGGGTGGTCTCCCCGGCACACACCAGCGTCACGCCCAGTGAGGCGGTGTAGGCCAGTGTGCCGTCTTCCGTGGCGTCCTGGCCGACCTGGGCGGGGGTGGTGGCAACCGCCTCGCGGAGGCGCTCGGCGACCTGTAGGGCCTGCTCGCGGTGGGTATCGGGCAGCAGCACGGCAAACTCTTCACCGCCCATGCGGCACAGCACATCACCATCACGCAGCACCTGGCGGGCCAGCTTGGCGAAGGCCTGCAGCACCATATCGCCCACGTCGTGGCCATAGGTATCGTTGATGCGCTTGAAGTGGTCGAGGTCGACGGCGATCAGCGACAGCGGCGCCCCGCTGCGCTCGGCGCGGGCGATCTCCATGGCGGCTTGGTCCTCCAGGGCGCGGCGGTTGCCGAGGCCGGTGAGCGGGTCGGCGAGCGCCTGTCGTTCCAATCGCTCTTCCAGCGCTTTGCGCTCGCTGAGGTCGAACACCATGGCACGGGAATACTGGAAGCCGTCGTCGGTGACCTGGGCGGTGGCCTGAATCGCCACCGGCAGACGAGTGCCATCGCGACACTGCAGCTCGCACTCGGCACTGCCCTCCTGGCCTTCCCCCAGCACTTGGCGGAAGGCGGCATCGAAGGCCGCGCGGGTCTCCGGGGTCACGAAGTCCCGGTAGCGGCGTTTCTCGATCACCTCGTCAGCGCGATAGCCCAACCACTCCAGCTCGGTGCGGTTGATCTTGATGACCCGGCCATCGCTGTCCAGGGAGTGATAGCCACAGGGGGCGTGCTCGTAGAGGTCCTGTACCTCGTTGGCATACTGGCGGGCCTCGCGAGAGAACAGCAATGCACGCTGCCGTAGCCCGCGGAGCCGGTGGTTGCTGAGGACCCAGAACAGCCCGAAGGCCACTGACAACAGGTAGACCAAGGCGATGGCCAGCGGCTGCACCGGGTTCTCCTTGAGTAGCCCCCAGAGCGTCGGGCGCAGCATCAGGATGCCGAGTCGCCAGGGTTGGGTACCCGGGTCGCTGATGATGGTGCCGGCCTGGCTGCGATAGTGCTGGGTGCGCAGATCGTGGCTGCGAAAGGCGAGCAGGTGGTTCTCCAGGGTGACGGTACCCTGGTTGCGGTCGGACATCGCGCTCCAGGCCGCTGGCCAGTGTGTGGCCACGGGCTGGCCGAAGCGCGCCTCCTGGCCGTCGGTATCGGGCAAGAGCCATCGCCCCTGGGCTCCCGCCAACAGGGCCTCGCCGCGGCTCTCGCGGGCATGCGGCAATGAGGCGGTGAGGCGTGACCAGTCGAGGGTGAACAGCAGCACGCCCAGGCGCTCGCCCTGATCACCGACGATCGGCGTGGCGATATCGATGACGGTGGTCACCGGCGTTTGCTCTGCACCGGAGGCGCCGAGGTGAGGGGAAGAGACATACAGGTCCCGCGCCTGCAGGGCCATGGCCTGAAGGAAGGCGGTCGAGGTGCCATGGTCGACCACCGGTGGCCGTGGTAGCAGCGGGACCGTAGAGGTGGCCACCCACTCACGCCCCTCAGTGTCGACCACCGCCAGGCGCGTATAGCGGCCGAAGTGCGTCAGCAGGGTATCGAACAGGGCCTCCAGCTGCTCCCAGTCGCTTTGCGCCGCCAGGCCCCATGTCGGTGTTTCGGCAGCGTCCTGACGGGACAGGAAACGTCTGAGCAGCGGGTACTCGGCGGTGGCCAGCACCTGGTTGAAGCTTTCATTCATGCCGCGCAGGAGCAGGTCGTATTCAGACGCGAGCAGGGCTTCTGCCGACCGGCGCGTACCGTCGACTCGCTCTTCCAGGTGCGAGACGACGATCGGCGTCAGGGTCAGGGTGACCAGGGATACAGGGAGCAGGACCGCCACCGTCAGGCGGGCCCAGAACGCTTTAATGATCAATGGCGGAGCCTCGAAGCAGGTCAGCCGCAATCCGTGCAGGCGAAGAGTTCACGACGTCAGGAGCAAGGCGAGGCATGCCTGCTCGCCGAGCGCGCGCAAGTATCCAGCAAAAGCCTCGTAGCGTCATCTTCGGTAGACGATATGGCTCGTGAGGCGCGTGTACCTTGCCCGTCAGGACCGGCTCGGCCACTATCCTTCCCATGGAGGGTGGTAAGTGAACCAGAGCGCACGTACCCCCAGGAGAAAGGCGGCATGGAGGCACGGTAGTGCTTAACGAATTAGCGCTGATGGAGGCGCAGCAGGACGTTCATGAACGGATCGCGAAGCAGGTGCCGCTCGAGGAGACTTTGGATGCCATTGCCCGCTGGATCGAGATCCTGTTGCCAGATGGCATCGTGGCCTTCATGCGCTTCGATTCCCGCCGTCAGACCCTGAGCCTCATCCCCAGCCAGCGCTTCTCCAGGGCCTACGAAGAGTGCCTTCAAGCGGTGCCCATCGGGCCCGATGCGGCTTCCTTCGGCAGCGCGGCCTTCTGCCGCGAGCCAGTGGTCACCGAGGACATTCGCAACGACCCGCGCTGGACGCCGTTTCGCGATGCTGCCGATCGAGAAGGGCTAAGAGCCTGCTGGTCCAATCCTGTGCTGACCGCCGAAGGTGAGTTGCTGGGCACCTTCGGCATCTACTTCCGCGAGCCAAAGCAGCCTACCGATACTGGTCGTCGGCGCATGAAGCAGGCCGCGGCGCTGGTGGCACTGGCGATCCTGCGTGACCGCGATGCCTCCAGCCACCGAGCCCTCTCCGAATGGCACCGCTCGTTGTTCGTGAACCACCCCGACGGGGTCTACGAGTTCGACCTGGAGGGTCACTTCCAGCGGGGTAATGCCGCGCTGACACGGATCACGGGGTATCCCGAAGACGCCTTGATTGGCCGGCACTTCAACGAGTTCATTGAGCCTGAGTATCGCGAGCTGACCCTGGCCGGGTTCGATATTGCCCGACAGGGCGGGTCGCACCAGTACGAAACCATGGGCACCCACCGCGATGGGCACCCCTATCGGCTGGAGATCCTCAACTTCCCGGTCTCGGTGGATGGCGAGGTGGTGGGGGTATACGGCGTCTGCCGTGACATCACCGCCCGCAAGCAGGAGGAAGAGGATCGCCTTCTACTGGAGCGAGGCATCCAGGCCACCCCCAACGGCGTGGTCATGGCCGACGCGACCCAGCCCGACATGCCCCTGGTGTATGCCAACGAGGCCTTCTATCGCCTCACTGGATACACGCCTCTGGAGGTGCTGGGCCGCAACTGCCGCTTCCTGCAGGGGCCAGACACTGACCCCGAGGCGCTTGCTGTCATTCGCCGGGCGATCATCGAGCGACAGTCCACCGAGACTACCCTGCGCAACTATCACAAGGACGGCACGCCCTTCTGGAACCACCTCTCGCTGAGCCCGGTGTTCGATGCCGACGGTGCCTGCACGCACTACATCGGCATCCAGCAGGACATCACCCGGCAGCGCGAACAGGAAGCGCAGATCGCCCACCAGGCAACCCATGACCTGCTCACCGGCCTGCCCAACCGCACCGCCTTCGATGAACACCTTCAGGCGGCCTTCGAGCGGGTTCAGGAGGATCAGGGGCTGCTGGTGGTGATGCATCTCGACCTGGACGGCTTCAAGGCTGTCAACGACGGCCTGGGCTATCACATCGGCAACCAGTTGTTGGTGGCGGTCAGCGAGCGTCTGCGTCAGGTGGTGGACGGTGACGCGAGCCTGGCTCGTATGACCGGCGACGAGTTTGCTTTGCTACTGCCTGGCCTCGACAGCCGCCAGGCCGGGGTCGAGATGGCCGAGGACGTGCTGAGTGCTCTGGCGCAGCCGTTCTTGATCGAGGACCGTGCCCTGCACATCAGTGCCAGCATCGGCATCGCCTGCAACTGTGAGAGCGTGGCGTATGCCTATGAGCTGATGCAGCGTGCCGATCTGGCGGTCGGCGATGCCAAGCAGCAGGGGCGTAATACCTGGTACTGGTATCAGGGCGACCAACATCGCGGTACCGAAGAGGCGGTGCTGTTGCGACACGATCTGCACACGGCACTGCGCCAAGATCAATTCGAGCTCTACTATCAGCCGATCGTGGAGGCGGTGAACGGACGTATCCGCGGCATGGAGGCCCTGATCCGTTGGCACCACCCCGAGCGTGGGATGATCTCGCCTGGGGTGTTCATCCCGCTGGCCGAGCAGACCGGCCAGATCATTCCCCTGGGGCGCTGGATCCTACGACGTGCCTGCCAGGACGCCGCGGCGATGCGTGCCGCAGGCGGGCTCGGGGGGCCGGTTGCCGTGAACATCTCCTCACTGCAGTTTCGCCGTGACGGCTTCCTGGCCGACGTGAAGGCGGCTTTGGACGATGCCGACTTGCCGCCCGAGCTACTGGAACTGGAGGTCACCGAGAGTGTGCTGCTTGACGGCGCCGAGCAGGCCATCACGCTGATCAACGAGCTCAAGGCGCTGGGGATCCGGGTCGCGCTGGACGACTTCGGTACCGGCTTCTCCAGCCTCAGCTACCTGCGCGACCTGCCGATCCACAAGGTCAAGCTCGATAGGGCCTTCATCCAGGACATTGCCACCAGCCGCAGCAACGCCGCCATCGTGCAAGGCATCATCACCATGGCCCATCACCTGGACCTGACGGTGGTGGCCGAAGGCATCGAGGAGCGGGAGCAGCAGCAGGACCTGATCCGCCGCAACTGCGACTTGCTGCAGGGGTTCTACTTCGCCAGGCCGATGCCGCGGGAGGCCATCATAGAGCTTACCGGGCAGCTTCCGGTACCTGTGGGGCTATGAGGTAGGTCGCGGGGCCTCTTCAGCAGTGTCCTATGGCCCTCTCTCTGGCCATCATGTAAAGAAAACCAAGGTTTTCTTGTGGTGGAATGCAACCATTCAGATGGGGGAAAGGTTTAATCCAACTATAATAGCCCCCGAGGGTTAGTCCGCTTTTGGCCGATAGCGGACCTCTTTATTCTATCATATATACAATAGTAAATGCCCCAGCCTGTTAGAAACCTCCTAGTCCTAAAGTATATGATTCTTCGATCGGCTCCCTCCGTCCCTCTCTCTGATCCTCTGCCTCTCTGGCTCTCCCTCTCGCCATTCATCATTCATTTCTTAACAGGCGCATGGTCTATGTGCTGTTTGACCTAGCATATGGCTGCGCCTATATTGTCATTTCCATGGTGTGTTTGAGTTGAACGTGATGAAGAATGATAATGAAGTTGGGTTCATTTGCTATTTCGGCGACTTGTCATCTGAAGAGGTTGAGGTAATAAATGACTATTGGTTGGTGACGGATGATGGCGGTGTAAACGGTGGCTTTGCCTACTCAGTTTCTAGAGTTTCAGAGAGGCATGGTCTGCGTGAGGGAGATATTAGAGTTATAATTAAAAAAGGTTCTGGGTTTTGTGCGCCAGGAGGTGTGGGGCTATGTGGTTCTTGTGGGGATGTGGTTTTGTTGTCAAGCAGGATGAAGTATAAAGAGGCTCTCAAGGGGAAGAGGGGGACCTGTAAAAATTGTTTGCAAGAGCAGAGAGAGAAGTTTGACGAGGAATGTGAGAAGAAGCTTGTTGAGTACTTGGAGTCATCTTTGTCAGTAGAGGGCTATGAGTATTCAGATCTTAAGTATCTGGATAAAGTGTTTCTTCTGGCAATTCTCACTATGAATTATGATGGCGATGGACCTTTGAAGCTCGGGGCTGGTGGGTTTGGCTGGTCTGGCTTTAAGAGTATAGATGCTGAAGCTCTCAACTCTTTGGTTGCTAGGAAGGCCGTCAGGCGCGTCGAGCCAATGGGAGACGAGGCTGTAACGGCATATGCTCGCTTAAGAGGCGGGAGTGCCGAAAAGAAATCTTTGCTCTCCAATGCAGGGCTCAGGGGTATTCCTCAGCCAGGTTTCTATATTAACTTGCCTGATGGTTTATATGATATCAGTGACTTTATGCAGGCAGTAAACGGTGATGTGGTCGAAGGATGTGTAACAATTGATGATATTGAAGATATTAGGCGTCTAGTAAATGATGTTCGGGTTGAGAAGCTTTATGCTGTTGTTGGGTATCTGGGGATGAGCTATAGGTTGAAAATAAATCATAACATCAAACTGGATGCTGTTCTTAGACATATTGCTGTTACATATCCGCTGGATAAAGCTTACTATACTATGATCAGGATGGTGAAAGATGTAATTGAATATATGCATGTAGAGTATGTCAATAGCTTTGCTGCTGAGCATTTGTTCACCAGGTTTCTTGAGAGCTACCTGTCTAAAGTTAAAACCAGAGGTTGGGAGCTAAAAATTGCCAGATCCTTGCCTCAAGAAGTTACGAGTTCAAACTTGGAGGCTATGGTTACTGCCATATTTCTAGAGGGGGCTTTGAGCTGGGATGAGCTGTCGGCAACAGAGGTCGCAGAGCGGTGGGTATCGAAGCTGCACGTTGCGGAGGCGCATGGGTAAATAGTACCTCTAATTAGTATTGATACTATTTTTTAATCATTAAAAAACAAAGGCTTGAAGTTTATAGTATGTCATTTGAGGTTCTTT
>NZ_CP045401.1:0-47894 GCF_009363675.1 Halomonas sp. THAF12
GTAGAGGATTTTCTCGATTTTCACTATGCCCAGTGGCACTGGCCATCGTTCAACCTAGCGGACGTATGGATCTTCCTCGGTGTCGCCCTCTTTATTTGGGCGGAAATACGACATCAACCAGGCAGCCGCCGCCGCTGAATCGCCTAGCGTCTTCGCTATCGCATGCTTGACTTCCGGAATAGGCGCGTCCTGGGCCTTGATAAGGCGGCACGCCTTCATGAGCCAGCTGTACGTTCCTGATGCACGACTGCTGCCAAGGGCTCTGCTGCATCCTAACCAATCTGGAAGAGCGCACCCTGCTGGACCTGCTACCCGGTCGTCAGCAAGAGAGGGTGACAAGACGCCTCATGAGCATGGCCAACCGCCACCAGGTCGAGATCGTCAGCATGGACATGTGGAAGCCCTACCGCCGCGCCTTCCAGACGGTGCTGCCACAGGCCCGTATCGTGGTCGATAAGTTCCACGTCGTGCGCATGGCCAACGAGGCCTTAGAGAAGATCCGCAAAGGCCTAAGGAAGGAGTTGAAGCCCAATCAGCGCCGGACCCTCAAAGGTGACCGGAAAATCCTGCTGAAGCGCGCTCACGACGTTTCAGACCGCGAACGGCTCATCATGGAGACCTGGACAGGAGCATTCCCCCCAGCTCTTGGCGGCTTACGAGCACAAGGAGCGCTTCTACCATATCTGGGACTGTACCAATCGGCGTGGTGCCGAACAGGCTCTCGCCACCTGGATTGACAACATCCCTCAGGGGCAGAAGGAGGTTTGGAAGGATCTCGTCAGCGCCGTCAGTGGCTGGCGTGAAGAGATGCTGACCTACTTTGAGACCGACATCCCGATCACCAACGCTTTCACGTAGTCGATAAACCGCCTAGCCAAGGACAAAAACCGTGATGGCCGGGGCTATTCGTTCGAGGTAATGCGAGCCCGGATGCTCTATACCACCAAGCACAAGAAGAAGGCGCCACAAGTCAAGGAATCCCCGTTTCTGGGCAGAGCCACCATGACCTACAACATGGGACTCCCCGAGCCTGAGAAGAACTTCGGTGTCGATCTATCAACCTTCTGGAAGGACTAAGGGTTGGATGGGGCTGGAAGGCCCATCAACCACTTAATCCGGATACCCAAAATAATCAGGGAAGCGCCTCTGGCCAGAGGCGCAGTGCCAATGCCTATGCAGATGCAAGGCTGCTTAACATTAGCAGCCTCAAATGATGCCCTGATCGCTGCCTCAAGGCCTCCCACCCGTAGGCCAAATAACAGACAAAAACGCCCCTTTTCTTGAAATAGAAAAAATTACGCAATTTCTTTACGCAAAACCGCCCCGCCAGGGCCTCCTGGAGGGGCGGTCGGCGTGCGTAAAGAAAACGACCATATTGCATACAGCCGCTATCGGCCAAAAGCGGACATCATGCCCGGGCGAGTCATCACCCGGGCAGTCGCTATCACCTTGCGACGTTACAGCGTCATGTATGGCTGGGCTTCTCCGGCGCGAAACTGGTAGACATTCCAGTCATCCTGCTTCGGTCCCGGCATACCCGGTGTGCCGATGGGCATGCCCGCAAGGCCGATGCCATCGGTATCGGGCTGCTCTTCGAAGAGCCTTTCCACCGCCGCGAAGGGCACGTGTCCCTCGATGACATACTCACCCATCTCGATGGTATGGCAGGAGCCCAGTCCGTAGGGCAGTCCGACTCGCTCCTTGACCTGACCGATCGGGACGTCGTCGACGATGGCGACCTCGACGCCGAGCGCCTCAAGCTGGCGGGCATACTCATCGCAGCAGCCACACTGGGGGTTCTTGTAGAGCGTCGCCGCATTGGGCAAGGCCGCCTGGGCGGTGCCGGCACCGATCAGCAGTGCAGAGGAGGCAAGCAGAGTGGGGACAAGGCGTTTCATGAGCGATCCTCCCGGGAACGACGAGACGTGAAGAGATACTTGACGAGAGTAGCGATGCCGAGGCCGAGCAGAAGCATGACACTCAGAGGCATCAGCCAGCCCATCCAGCCCATTGAACCCATCAGGGCAAAGCAATCGTTGGCGTACATGATGTGACTCCTGACGAAAGTTAGGGAGCACCGATAACGAGCCAATATGTCGTTACCGGGAAGTCGAGCGACGTCAGGATCTGGGAGGTTCTCGGGGTGGTGCAGCGATGAACTCAACCACGGCCGGGTCGGCCAGGTCGGCAAGAGCGTCTGGAGGGACGCGGGGGACAGTCGGCGTGGCGGTCAATGCCGCACAGGCGCCGCAATCGGCGTTGGCGTGATCGAGCATCTCGACCTGGGAGGTACCGCAGTCGACGGCGCAGTCATCCATAGACGCATGACCGGGCAGGCTGGCGACCAGCAGCAGAGCCGCGAGCAGCAGCGCCAACAGGCGTACTCCTCGGAGGTGCAGCAGGCAGCGAACATTGCAGGTCATTCGGTCATCCTCATGGTCGAGTCCCCATTCTGCCTCGGTGGCCGTGTCGTCCAACATGATCCAGGACAAGGGATTCGGCATGGTCTTTATCAGAGCCTTGGATGCTACAACCTACGTGTAACACAAGAGTCAAGGGGTTTCGAGTTCAGTCTCATTTCAGGTTGCTGCAGTATAACCAAGGCTCCACTGATACGATCAAAGAGGTTACATGATGCGTAAGTCTCTGCTGGCCATCACCCTTGGCCTGGCCGCCACTTCCGCCCTTGCTGCCGGTGAACATGGTGGCTCCCATTCCTCCACGCCTGATGCCGAGATCGACCGCACCATCCAGGTCGAGGCCGGTGACATGTGGTTTGATCCCGAGACACTCGGCATCACCGCTGGAGAGACTGTGCGCTTCAAGGTAGTCAACACCGGCAACCTGAAGCACGAATTCGTGATCGGCGATGCCGCAGCCCAGGAAGCGCACCGCGAGATGATGCAGGCTATGGGAGACAGTGGTCATGGTGACGGCCACGACGGCCATGGCGGCCATGACATGGCGGAAGGTGCCCATGGCGGCGCTATGCCGGCGGTGACCATCGCCCCCGGCGACACCGCAGAGCTGGTGTGGACCGCCCCCGCTGACGTGGAGTCGCTCGTCTATGCCTGTAATATCCCTGGGCACTACGAATCCGGCATGGCCGGGGAGATCCAGCTAGGCAAGTGAGCCGACGCATGAAGCTCTTGCTACTCGAAGATGACGACTTGCTGGCCGAGAGCCTCGCCGAATCCCTCAAGGACAACGGTTACCGGGTCGATTTGGCCGCGTCCCTGAGAGACGCCGAGGCGCTCTCGACCACCGAGACGTACGCGCTGGCGATCATGGACCTGGGCCTTCCCGATGGCTCGGGTCTCGACCTGCTCAGGCGGTGGCGCCAGTCGGGCCGGGACCTGCCGGTGCTGATCCTGACGGCTCGGGACACCTGGGAAGACAAGGTCGTCGGGCTCGAAGGCGGCGCGGATGACTACTTGACCAAACCCTTCCACGAAGCCGAGCTTGTCGCCCGGGTCAAGGCGCTGTTACGCCGCCAGTCGGGGCGACTCTCCCATCAGTTGACGCTGGGTGGCGTTGCCCTGGACGAGGCCAACCAGTGCGTCCGAGTGGCCGATGGTACCTGGCACCCCCTGACAGGCACCGAGTTCGTGCTGCTGCGCTACTTCATGCACCATCCGGGACGGGTGCTCTCCAAGGAGCACCTGCTCAACCAGCTCTACGCCCTGGAGCAGGACGCCGCGGCCCCCAACCTCATCGAGGTCTATATCGCGCGGCTACGCCGCTACCTGGGCAAATCAAGCATCCAGACCCGTCGCGGCCAGGGCTATGTCTTCGTTGCGGATTGACCGACGCAGCCTGCGTCTCCGCTTGCTGGCCTGGCTGTCGGGTATCGCCCTGCTGGTCACCGGGCTGACCTGGCTGCTGCACGGGATCCTGCTCAACGACCTGGCGCGGGACTTCCTGGGGGAACGGCTCGAACGCGAGGCCGATCACGCCATCGAGCAGCTGCGCCGCGATCATCTGGCCACCGCGCGGGTCCTGGACTCCGCCAGTCGCGGCTTCGCGATTTTCCACCACCTCTATGTGTTGCGCCTGGGCGATGAGGTCTCGGCCTCCCATCCGCGTTGGCAGGAGGCACTGCGACCACTGCTGGACAGTGGCGAGTCGCTGGCCGAGGTGCGTGAGGCGGGTCAGCACCTGCTGGTCTTTCGCCAGCCCTTCACCCTCGACAATCAACCCGGGGTGCTGCTGATAGGGGAGGATTTCTCCCGAGTGGAGGCGGGACTGCACCGCCTGCACTGGTGGGTCGGCGGCATCGCCGCCAGCCTGCTGCTCCTGCTGGGGGTGCTCAACCTGCTAGCCGTCAGCCGAGGAATGGTGCCGCTGTCGCGGCTGCGCGACCAGCTCGGCGAGCTGCAGGCCGGCAGGCGCGATCGTCTCTCTCTGGACGTCCCCTCCGAACTCGACAGTCTGGTCGGGCAGCTTAACCGCTTCATGGACGAGATCGATGCTCGCCTGCAGCGCTCCCGTGAGTCGGTCGCCAACCTCTCCCACGCGCTGAAGACACCCCTGGCCGCGGTCATTCAGGTGCTGCGGGGCTCGCGCCCCATCGATGCCACGCGTCGCCAACGCCTGGTGGAACGCCTGGAGGAGATTCACGCCCAGCTCGATGTTGAACTTCGACGCTCGCGCATCGCGGGGCCCAATGTCGGGCGCCTTGCCGATCCATACCGCGACGCCAGCAGACTGATCGAGATGTTCCGGACCCTTTACCCGGCCAAGCGCTTCACCCTGGAGGTAGCCGAAGGCACCGGACAGCGCATTCCCATCGAGTCTCAGGACCTGTCAGAGATGATCGGTATCGTGCTGGACAACGCCGGCAAATGGGCCAACCAAGAGGTTCACTGCGAGATAGTGATGGAGGAGGGTCTCGTCCTGCGTGTCGAGGATGATGGGCCCGGCGTGCCGGACGACGACGTGGCCTGCCTGGGGGAACGCGGGTGGCGCCTGGACGAGTCACACCCCGGCTATGGGCTGGGCCTGTCGATCCTGAACCAGCTCTTGAAACGCTATGGCGGGAATGTCCAGTTCGGACACAGTCCCCTGGGCGGTCTGAGCGTGGAAATTCACGTGCCCTTTGCAAAGGATGCGCCGTAACCTGGCATTTTCAGGCGTGATTCAGCTTGCCCCGTCATGATGTCGCCTTCTGACATCGACGGGAGTCACAGATGGCACGTTCCAGCGTAATCACGCACCCGCTGTCGCGCCGACGGCTGCTCAAGGGGGGTGCCGCCCTAGGCATCGGCTCGGCAGCCGCCCTTGGCCTACGCCCTGCCTGGGCCAATCCATGGGGGCAGACCAATACCTACGCCAAGGGGATCGAGGAAGGCCCGGAGGTGGCGCTGGCCATCCGTCGCGAGTCGCTTGAGATCGATGGTCAGGCGGCGCGGCCCTACACCATCAACGGCGAGAGCCCCGGGCCGATGATCCGCCTCAAGGAGGGCCAAGATGCCGTACTCAGGGTGACCAACCTGCTCGATGAGCCGACGTCCATCCACTGGCATGGCCTGATCCTGCCGCCCGACCAGGATGGCGTTCCCGGCGTCAGCTTCGCCGGCATCGCCCCCGGTGAGACCTTCACCTACCGCTTCCCGGTACGCCAGAACGGTACCTACTGGTACCACAGTCACTCCGGCCTTCAGGAGCAGCTCGGCCATGCCGGGCCACTGATCATCGACGCCGCCGAGCGCGAACCCTTCCGCTATGATCGCGAGCACGTGCTGCTGCTCACCGACTGGACCTTCGAGGATCCCATGGCGGTGTTCCGCAACCTCAAGACCGCCGAGGGGTACTACAACTTCCAGGAACGCACTATCGGCGACTTCTTCGCCGACGTGCGCGAGAAGGGCTTTGCGGCGACGGCGGAGATGCGCGGCATGTGGGCCAAGATGCGCATGAGCTCACGCGACATCGCCGACGTCACCGGCAGCACCTACACCTACCTGCTCAATGGCCACTCTCCCGAGGAGAACTGGACGGCGCTGTTCAAGGCCGGCGAACGGATCCGCCTTCGGGTCATCAATGGCTCGGCAATGTCCTACTTCGACGTACGCATCCCAGGGCTCAAGATGACCGTGGTGGCCGCCGACGGTCAGCCGGTGCAGCCGGTCCCGGTGGACGAGTTCCGCATCGGGGTGGCCGAGACCTACGACGTGCTGGTCGCCCCCGAGGACGACACCGCCTATACGATCTTCGCCGAATCGATGGATCGCAGCGGCTATGCCCGCGCGACCCTGGCACCGCGGGAGGGCATGGCCGCGGAGATCCCCGAGCGTCGCAGGATCGCCGACCGCGGCATGGAGGCCATGGGTGCCCATGGCATGGACCACTCCAGCATGTCCGACAGTGACATGGAGGGCATGGATCATTCCAACATGTCCGGCGATGACAGGGAGGGCATGGATCATTCCGAGATGGACCATGGCGGCAGCATGGCGAGGGAATCCGCCAAGACCCGCGGGAACGGCATGCTGGCGGCGGGAGAGGCCCAGCCGGGCTCGCGCTATGACCAGGCCGGCATCGGCATCGATCCCAACGCACGCCGCACCCTGGTCTACCGCGACCTCAAGGCCTTCACCCCCTGGCCCGACCGCCGTGAACCCGGCCGCGAGCTGGAGCTACACCTCACCGGCAACATGGAACGTTACATGTGGTCCTTCGACGGCAAGACGTTCAGCGAGGTAACGGGCCCCATTCACTTCGAGAAGGACGAGCGGCTGCGCCTGATCCTGGTCAACGACACCATGATGGAACACCCCATCCACCTTCACGGCATGTGGATGGAGCTGGAGAACGGCCAGGGCGAGCTGATCCCGCGCAAGCACACCCTGAACATCAAGCCCGGCGAGCGCGTCTCGGCGTTGATCACCGCTGATGCCGAGGGCAGCTGGGCCTTCCACTGCCACCTGCTCTATCACATGGACGCCGGCATGTTCCGGGTCGTCAAGGTCGCGTAAGGAGACGCCATGAATACCAGAATCCCGATGATCGCGGCCGGTGCCCTGCTGGCCACGCTCCCGCTCTCCGTCGCCCTGGCAGAGGATGGCTATGATGCGCCGGCGGACTGGCCCGCCCCCATGGCCAAGCACAACATGGCCATGGCGCTGTTCGACCGTCTTGAATATGCCGTGCCCGACAAGGGTCATGAGGAATTGGTCTGGGACTTCCAGGCCTGGTACGGCGGGGACATCAACCGGGTCTATGTGAAGTCCGAGGGCGAGAACGTCCAGGGCGATGGCGAGGATGCCGAGTTCGAATCCCTGGAGCTGCTCTACAGCCGGCTGATCGCCGATTTCTGGGAGCTGCAGGGCGGTATCGGTTACCAGGGTGGGGTCTTCTCCGATGATCACGCCGAACGTGGCTATGGGGTGATCGGCCTGCAGGGCGTGATGCCCTACGGCATCGAGACCGACCTGGCGTTTCAGGTCAGCGACGAAGGCGACGTCTCGGCCAGTTTCGAGGGCGAGTACGACCTGCGCCTGACCCAGCGGCTTTACCTGCAGCCGCGTACCGAGATCGCCGTGGCCGCCAGCGAGGCCGAGGCATTCGGCGTCGGCGAGGGGCTCAACTCGGTACGCGTCGGCATGCGCCTGGGCTACGAGGTGACGCGCCGCCTTGCGCCCTATGTCGGTGCCTACTGGCAGAAGCAGTACGGCGATACCGCCGACATCGCCCGCCACCATGGCGATCCCACCGAAGATACCGGCATCGTCGCCGGGGCCAGGCTGATGTTCTGAGCCACGAATCGGTCTCGCGACCGACGCCACCGCCTGGTGGCGTCGTCGTCTTTGGCGATCCGAGCCTGGGTTGATCCGTGTCAATCGTCTCGGCCATGGCGTTCAGCCTGGATTCAGACAGCGTCGCCACACTGGCGGTAACAGGAACCGTTGCCGGGCCACCGGCGATGGTCAGACACATCACAGGAGCGACGCATGATCCCCTACCCCCAGATCGATCCGGTGGCACTGTCGATGGGCCCACTGAGCATCCACTGGTATGGGCTGATGTACGTGGTGGGGCTGGCCGCAGCCTGGTGGCTGGGCAGACGACGTGCCCACCGGCTCGGCCTCACCCATGACGATATCGGCGACCTGATCTTCTATGGCGCGGTGGGGATCATCCTCGGCGGTCGACTGGGGTATGTGCTCTTCTACGGCCTCGATCAGCTGGCGGCCGATCCGCTCTGGCTGTTCAGGCTCTGGGAAGGCGGGATGAGCTTTCACGGTGGCCTTGCCGGCGTGCTGGTCGCCGCCTGGTGGTTCGCTCGCCGCCATCGCCTGGCCTTCCTCCAGCTGACCGACTTCATCGCACCGCTGGTGCCGATTGGCCTGGGCGCCGGGCGGCTGGGCAACTTCATCAACCATGAGTTGCCAGGACGCGTGAGCGACGTTCCCTGGGCGATGGTCTTCCCCTCCATGATGGGGCTCGGTTCGCAGCCACGCCACCCATCGGCCCTCTACGAGTTTGCCCTGGAGGGCGTGGTGCTGTTCGTCGTGCTGTGGTGGGTCTCCGCCCGACCACGCCGGCGCGGCACCGTCTCGGGACTCTTCCTGGTGCTCTACGGCGTCTTTCGCTTCGCGGTCGAGTTCGCACGCCTGCCCGACCCCCAACTGGGCTTCATCGCCTTCGACTGGCTCACCATGGGGCAGCTGCTCTCCCTGCCCATGATGGTGGCGGGACTGCTCCTGTTGATCGCGCCCCAGCGTCGAGGCCCGATCGATGCCGTCGCCAGCACCGGCCGGCCATCGACGTAGCGTCGCTTCGATTCCTTTCACAACCCAAGCCACCGTGAGAACGCCATGGAGAAGAGAGCACAACGCCGCCTGATGATGGTCTGGCTGCCGCTGGGGGGCATCCTCGCCGTGGGCGGCTACCTGCTGGTGACCGGCCAGCGATTACATCCTTACCAGGCGTTGCCGCTGCTGCTGCTCGCCTGCCCGCTGATGCATCTCTTCCTCCATCGCCACCACGGTGGCCAGCAGGATCATGGCGACGATGACTGACTATTCGCTAGCAGAGAAGGGAGGTTGACCATGTCACATCACGACCATCGCCCTGGCGTTTCACAAGCGTCCCTGGTCACTCGCTCGCTGAAGGTAACGTCCGAGGCGTCAAGGTATATCGCGGCGGCAGTGACCGAGATCGACGCGCTGTCCGGCCTCGACGGCGTGACCTACGATCCGCAGCACCACAAGCTCCACCTGGCCTACGATGCCAAGCGGCTGTGTATCGACGATATCGAGGCGGTATTGGCACGGCATGGCGTGGACATCGGCGCCGGACGTTGGAACCGGATCAAGGAGGACTACTACCGCTTCATCGACCAGAACGTGAAGGACAATGCCAAGCAGAAACCCTGGAGCTGTCATTGAGCTCGGGGCTGGCGAGTCATTGCCACAGAGCGCGGCATGAAGGCTGACCGACCGCCTGGACGATGGCTCCTGTGGCCAGAATGGCATGTGGCACTGTTCACGTTCCTGCTCAACGTGCCCTGGGAGTTCCTGCAGGTGCCCCTATACCAGGACATGCCCTCGATGCCTCACTGGACTGCGGTGAAAGCCTGCATGCAGGCAGCGGCCGGTGATGCGCTGATAGGTCTGGTCGCCTACTGGGTAGTGGCTCTATGGCGACGTCGCCGTGGCTGGCTGTGGCGCTATGGGCTCAAGGAGTGCGCCGCCTTCGTACTGGCAGGACTGGTCATCACGGTAGGCTTGGAGTGGTACGCCACCGCCATCGCCCAGCGCTGGAGCTACGCGCCGGTGATGCCCACCCTGCCATGGCTGGGTACCGGCCTCACCCCACTGCTGCAGTGGCTGCTGCTCCCGCCGCTCTTCCTGTGGATCGCTTCACGCCACCTCGCCGGTACTGCGGCCCTACAGACACGTGGAAATTGACCTTTGGGTAACACAAGGGTTCTAGGATGGAAGACAGAGCCTGCTGCCCCTGGCACAGCACGCCTGGCAGTTCGATGCCTCACTCGCCCATATCGACACGCAAGGAGATGCATGGACAGGTCGCCTCAGTACCAGAAGAACAGCCTCTCCCTCGTCGGGGCCATCGCCCTGGGAACCGGCGTGATGATCGGTGCCGGGATCTTCGCGCTGACCGGACAGATGGCCGAGATGACCGGCGAGCTGTTTCCCCTGGCCTTCCTCTCGGCGGCCATGATCGTCAGTTTCAGCGCCTACTCCTACGTCAAGATGTCCAATGCCTACCCGTCGGCCGGCGGCATCGGCATGTACCTTCACAAGGCCTATGGGCCCACCCTGCCCACGGCCTTCCATGCGCTGCTGATGTACTTCTCCATGGTGATCGCCCAGAGCTTCCTGGCGAGGACCTTCGGCTCCTATACCCTGGAGCTGTTCGATGGGGGTAACCGGTCGCTGCTGGTGCCGGCGCTGGGTGTCGGCCTGCTGATCGCCGCCTTCCTCATCAACCTCTCCGCCAACAAGCTGATCCAGGGCGTGGCGTCGGTGCTGGGGGTCATCAAGATCGGTGGCATCATCCTGTTCGGCGTGGTGGGCGTGCTGGTGGCCGACACCATCGGTATCCGGGCCACGGCCGAGGCGCCGGCGCCCGGCGTCTCCGGGTTCCTGGGGGCCACCGCGCTCGGCATCCTGGCCTTCAAGGGGTTCACCACCATCACCAACAGCGGGGCCGAGATCCGCGATCCCCACCGTAACGTCGGCCGGGCCATCATCGTCTCGATCGCCCTGTGCGTGGTGATCTATGCGCTGGTGGGCCTCGCCGTCACCAGCAACCTGTCGCTGACGGAGATCATCGCGACCAAGGACTACTCGCTGGCCGCGGCTGCACGCCCTGCGCTGGGGGAGGCCGCCGTCTGGTTCACCGTCCTGCTCGCCATGCTGGCCACGGCAGGTGGCATCATCGCCAGCGTCTTCGCGGTATCGCGGATGCTGGCGATGCTGACCGAGATGAAGC
Source organism: Halomonas sp. THAF12 (assembly GCF_009363675.1). Classification (NCBI taxonomy): domain Bacteria; kingdom Pseudomonadati; phylum Pseudomonadota; class Gammaproteobacteria; order Oceanospirillales; family Halomonadaceae; genus Halomonas; species Halomonas sp. THAF12. The sequence goes on from NZ_CP045401.1 coordinate 10,963, forward strand.
TGGTGCCCCATCGCCATTTCCATATGCCCGGCAGCATCCAGAAGCACACCTTGGTCTATACCATCGTGCTCGGCCTGATGCTGACGGCGTTCTTCGACCTGAGCCGCATCGCGGCACTCGGCATCATCTTCTATCTGGTGATGGATATCGCCATTCACTGGGGGGTGTTGCGGCATCTACGCGATGCGGTGGCGGCCCGCCCGGCCATCCTGCTGACCGCGATCGCCCTCGACCTGGTGGTGCTGGCAGGCTTCCTCTGGGTCAAGGCCACCACCGACCCGCTGGTGCTCTACGTTGCCGCCGCCGCGATGGCCGTCATCCTGGTGGCGGAATACGCCTTTCTTTCCCGGCGATCCGAGCAGGACGCCGACCACCATGCTCATTCGCATGACGCGAGTGGCAGCCACAGCAGGGAGGATGGAGCATGACACAGGACCACACCCATGAGGTCACGGACCCCGTCTGCGGGATGACGGTCGATCCTCACCATACCGACCACCGCGCCTCACACGCTGGAAAGACCTGGTACTTCTGCTCAGCCAGGTGCCAGCAGAAGTTCAAGCGGGACCCTGACGCCTACCTGCAGTGCGACGACACACCGGCCGAGCCAGCGCCGCCCGGCACGATCTACACCTGCCCGATGCACCCCGAGATCCGCCAGGAGGGGCCGGGGGACTGCCCGATCTGCGGCATGGCCCTGGAGCCCGAGACGGTCACCGCCGATAGTGGGCCTTCCGAGGAACTCAAGGACATGACCCGGCGCTTCTGGATCGGGCTGGTCCTGGCGCTGCCGGTGCTGGTACTGGAGATGGGTGGCCATGTGTTCGGCCTCGACCACCTGATCGCCCCCCAGGTCTCGAACTGGATCCAGCTGCTGCTGGCCACCCCCGTGGTGATCTGGGCAGGCGCGCCCTTCTTCGTGCGCGGCTGGCGTTCCATCGTGCGGCGCAGCCTCAACATGTTCACCCTGATCGCCATCGGCACCGGGGCGGCGCTGATCTACAGCCTGCTGGCGACGATCGTGCCGGGCATCTTCCCCGCGACCTTCCGCCAGGCCGATGGCTCGGTGGCGGTCTACTTCGAGGCGGCGGCGGTGATCGTGGTGCTGGTGCTGCTCGGACAGGTGCTGGAGCTGCGTGCCCGGGAGAAGACCTCCGGGGCGATCCGCGCCCTGCTCGACCTGGCACCGGCCACCGCACGCCGCATCGACGACGACGGCCAGGAGGAGGAGATCTCGCTGGACAAGGTCCAGGTGGGTGATCGCCTGCGCGTGCGCCCCGGCGACAAGGTGCCGCTGGACGGCGAGGTCTTGGAGGGGCGCTCCAACATCGACGAGTCGATGGTCACCGGCGAGCCACTGGCGGTGCGCAAGGAGGCCGGCGACGGCGTGATCGGTGGCAGCATCAACGGCCAGGGCTCGTTCATCATGCGCGCCGACAAGGTGGGCCGCGACACCATGCTGTCGCAGATCGTGCAGATGGTGGCCAGCGCCCAGCGCAGCCGGGCGCCCATCCAGGGGCTGGCCGACAGGGTCGCCGGCGTCTTCGTGCCGGCGGTGATCCTGGTCGCGGTGGTGGCCTTCATCGCCTGGTCGCTGTGGGGGCCGGCACCGCCCATGGCCTTCGGGCTGATCGCCGCGGTCAGCGTGCTGATCATCGCCTGCCCCTGTGCCCTGGGGCTGGCCACTCCCATGTCGATCATGGTCGGCGTGGGTCGAGGGGCCCAGGCGGGGGTACTGATCCGCGACGCCGAGGCGCTGGAGCGCCTGGAGAAGGTCGACACCGTGGTGGTCGACAAGACCGGCACCCTCACCGAAGGCAAGCCGCGGGTCACCGAACTGCGCCCGGCCGAGGGCTTCGATAAGCAGGAGCTGCTGCGGCTGGCCGCGGGGGTGGAGCGCGGCAGCGAACACCCCCTGGCCCAGGCAATCGTCGAGCGGGCCAAGGAGGATGGCGTCGAGCCGACGGAGGCCACGGAGTTCGATTCGCCCAATGGCAAGGGCGTGGTGGGCAACGTCGACGGCCGTCGCGTCGCCCTGGGCAACCGCCTGCTGATGGAGAGCGAGAGCGTGGCCCTGGCCGAGCAGGAAGACGAGGCCGAACGGCTGCGTGGCGACGGCGCCACGGTGATCTTCGCCGCGGTGGACGGCCGCCTGGCGGGCCTGCTGGCCATCGCCGACCCGGTCAAGGAGACCACCGAGGCGGCCATCCGGGCCCTTCAGGCCAACGGCATTCGGGTGGTCATGCTCACCGGCGACAACCGCACCTCCGCCGAGGCGGTGGCGCGCCGCCTGGGCATCGACGAGGTGGAAGCCGAGGTGCTCCCCGAAGACAAGGGGCGCGTGGTGCAGCACCTGCGTGACGAGGGTCGCGTGGTGGTGATGGCCGGCGACGGCGTCAACGACGCCCCTGCCCTGGCCACCGCCGACGTGGGCATCGCCATGGGCACCGGCACCGACGTGGCCATCGAGAGCGCCGGCGTGACCCTGCTGCGCGGGGATTTGACCGGGATCGTCGAGGCGCACCGGTTGTCGCGAGCCACCATGCGCAACATCCGCCAGAACCTCTTCTTCGCCTTCGTCTACAACGCCGCGGGGGTACCGATCGCCGCCGGCATCCTCTACCCCTTCACCGGCCTGCTGCTGTCACCGATCATCGCCGCCGCGGCGATGTCGCTCTCCTCGGTGAGCGTGATCGCCAATGCGCTGCGGCTGAGGCTTGTGAAGCTGAAGTCCGCTGACTGACTAAGCGAGAGAGGTGCAGAGTCATCTACTTGTAGGGTCCCGGATGATCAGATGAGCTATAGAAGTTATCCTTTGCTGGCCGCCAAGGAGCTTCTTCACGAGTTCATCCGGGAGCAAGGATATGGACATCAAGCTACATAAACAGGCGACCACCACTCCGAAGATCCGGGCCGAGATCCAGGCAGCGCCTTCCAGCATCAGCGACAGCGAGCTAGCACGCCAGTACGGCGTCGCCGTCTCGACCATCCGGCGCTGGCGGTACCGTGACGATGTCCAGGACCGACCGCACACGCGTCACAACCTGCTGGCCACGCTCACTTCCGAACAGGAAGAGGTGCTGATCGCGGCGCGCGAATTCCTGCGCCTCGGCCTGGATGATCTGCTCGTCGTGGCGCGTGAGTTCCTCAATCCTGGCTTGTCGCGTTCTGGTCTGCATCGCATGCTCAAGCGGCGCGAGGTGCCGACACTGGCAGAGCTGTCTAGACGGGACGCGGGCGACGATGAGAAACCCCGGCACAAGCCCTTCAAAGATTATGAGCCGGGCTACGTGCACATCGACATCAAGCACCTGCCCCGGATGCCCGATGAGGAGCAAAAACGCTACCTGTACGTCGCCATCGATCGCGCCACGCGCTGGGTCCATCTGGAGGTGAGACGCAGCCAGTCCGCGAAGGATGCGCGGGCGTTCATGAAGCGGGTGGAGGAGAAGGCTCCCTTCCAGGTCCAGACGGTACTGACCGACTACGGCAAGTCATTCACCGATCGCTTCACGCGGGCGGGGGAGCGCAAGCCCAGCGGGAATCACCCGTTTGACCAAGAGTGCCAGGCCCTTGGTATCGAGCACCGTCTGATCAAGCCGGGAAGACCGCAGACAAACGGCATGGTGGAGCGCTTCAACGGCCGTATCAGCGATGTGCTGGCGACTCGGCGCTATACCTCAGGCGAGGACCTGGAGCAGACGCTCAAACGCTACACCTGGCTGTACAATCACCACATCCCGCAGAAGGCGCTGCACCATCAATCACCGATTGCGATGATGAAGGAATGGCAGACCAAGCGTCCTGAGTTATTTACCAAGCGGGTAGTCAATCACACGGGACCCGACAGGTAGCTACAACGCGGAAGCTGAGGTAACGGCTGTACTTTTAGCTCCAGAAGACTCAGCTTTCCATCTGATTCCCCGGCTATCTGTCTTATGATCTGTTTGAGCATCACAAAACGTGTTTGAGTACTGCCTCTCTTCCGCTTCGAGTTGCTGATATTCCCCCGGAGCGATGCTGCCACCGATGACGTCATCGCCGATGCCCAAAACCTTGGGGTTATTGTAGCCTTCTAGTTCACCCTGATCTTCCTGCCCTAGAATGCCAGCCTTTTTGCCATTGTAAGCAAGCTTCGTAGTAGCGGAGTTAGAGAAGACGATATCCTCCACCGGTAGTTCTATCGATTGCCTGTCTTTGGCCTCATCCGGTTCCTGCTCCGTATCCACCTCTATGTCGTCGGCACCTTGTGCTCCAGAGCCTCCTCGACCTTCACCAGTCCCTCTGACCGGCAACTTCAGGCTCGGGTGGTGGAAGTAAATGTCTTGCTCGTTGGTGCCCGCATCCAAACCCTGTAAGCCAGATATCTCCCAGATAAGCATTTCCCTGAACTGGTCTAATTGGAGCGGACACCCCGGTAAGCCTCATACTGGAGGCATTGGAGGTGTTCATGACCAAGAAAACGCGACGTCGGTACTCCGACGAATTCAAGGCTGAGGCGGTCAACATGGTGCGAGGAGAGGGTTATGCCATCTCCGAGGCTGCCAGGCGGCTGGATATCGATCGCAGCCTGCTGGATCGCTGGTGTCGCCAGCAACGTGACCGGGAGGATGGTGTGACTGACGACCAGGCAGATGAGCGGGATGCCGAGATCATGAAACTTCGCGAAGAAGTTCGTAAGTTGCGGATTGAAAAGGAGGTTTTAAAAAAGGCCACGGCCTTCTTCGCGAGAGAGTCGAGCTGAGATACCAGTTCATCGAGTCGGAGAAGGCCTACTTCCCAGTGGCGGTGCTGTGCCGTGTCATGGACGTCAGCCGCAGTGGCTTCTATGCCTGGCGTCAGCGTGAACCCGATGAGCAGCGCCAGTGCCTGCACCGGGAGGTCAAGGACATCCACGATCAGAAACGTGGTAGCTATGGGAGCCGGCGAATGGCCAAGTAACTCCGTCGCAGAGGTCATACGGTCGGTCGTTATCAGGCGCGTAGCCTGATGCAGGAAGCCGGTGTTGCCTGCCGACAGCGTCGCCGCTACCGGCATACGACGGACAGTGACCACGGGCTGCCAGTGGCTCCCAACCTGCTCAAGCGGCAGTTCACGGTGCCTGAGCCCAATCAGGCGTGGGTGGCCGACATCACCGCCATCTGGACCCTGGAAGGCTGGTTGTACCTGGCGGCCGTGCTGGACCTCTACGACCGACAGGTCATCGGCTGGGCCATGGCCGACCACATGAAGACATCACTCACCCTGGACGCCCTGGAGATGGCAATTGGCCGCCGGCGACCTCCCCGAGGCGTGCTCCACCACTCGGATAGTAATACTGGGAGATGCCAGGTGTTCCGGGGTTGACCTGACTCACACAGCGATCGACCTATGCTGAAAGACCCGGTGCCGTAAGGGTTCTCGGATCTCCTGACTCCCACTCTGATCGACCCGGGTAGTGTGTCTTTCCACGGACCTGTCGGTGATCCGGGAATACCTGACGGCGAGGGCTCACCTCGTCGATGCATGTGACTCAAGAAGGGCCTGACGCCTGTCTCGTTACTGTCGTGTCCAGGCTATCGCACTCGGTGAAGCCACCTTGACCTGATAGCCTGGAGAGACGTCATGACTCAGCATCACCGTGATCGCCCTGACATTGTCGGTGGCGTCGACACCCACAAGGATCTGCATATGGCCGCTGTCGTGGATAAACACGATCGCGTGCTTGGTACCGCCAGCTTTCCGACCACCCGGCATGGCTACAAGGCCATGCTCGCCTGGATGCGTGGCTTCGGTGAAGTGAGCCGAGTAGGCATCGAGTGCACCGGGACCTATGGGGCTGGTCTGCTGCGTTACTTGCAGCGCACCGGCATCGCTACCCTGGAGGTCACCACGCCCGACAAGACCGTGCGTCGCAAACGGGGCAAAAACGATACCATCGATGCGGAGAACGCTGCCCATGCGGCTTACGCGGGCATTCGTACGGTCACCCCAAAGACCCGTGATGGCATGATCGAGGCCTTGCGTGTGCTGAAGGTCTGCCGGAAGACCGCCGTGGCAGCTCGCCGTGTGGCGCTTCAGATGATCCAGACCCAGGTGATCTCCGCGCCAGAGGAGCTGCGCGATCAGTTGAGGAATATGACGCGGATGCAGTTGATTCGGACGTTGGCCGCATGGCGCCCCGACTTAAGTGGCTATCGGGACGTCACAGTGGCCTACCGCATCGCTTTGAAATCTCTTGCCCGGCGCTACCTGGAGCTGCATGACGAGGTGGCCGATCTGAATGTCATGATCAAGGCCATCGTCGATGAGCTGGCACCAGAGCTGGTGTCGCGAACGGCGGTAGGCTATGAATCAGCTGCACAGTTGTTGATCACGGCGGGCGACAATCCGGATCGTATTGGTTCAGAAGCCAGTTTTGCGGCGCTATGTGGTGTTAGCCCGATACCCGCTTCTTCAGGCAAGACACAGCGCCACCGCCTTAATCGGGGCGGCGACAGAGCCGCCAATAGTGCTCTGCATATCATCGCCATCGGGCGGCTGCGCCTGGATGCGACAACCCAGGCGTATGTCTCCCGGCGAGTGACGGAGGGGCACTCCAAGCTGGAAGCTATTCGCTGTCTGAAACGCTACATCGCCCGAGAGCTGTACTACGTGCTGCGCCACCGTTACCGCGAGATCAATCAGACGCAAATCGCTACTTGACACTTAGAAGGGCGTCCGCGGCAGCCAGTACGCCTCCCGTGCGTATCGTGAACGACTGGTTAAGCACGGGTTCCTGTCCTCCATGAGCCGCAAGGGGAACTGTTGGGACAATGCGATCATGGAGCGCTTCTTCGGCTCTCTAAAAGCGAATGGCTGGAGGGGCAACGGTACTGGACCCGCCTGTCAGCGAGGCGCGACGTCGTGACCTATATCGAGATGGAGTACAACAGCTGCCGGCTCCACTCGACCCTTGGCTACCACGCGCCGAGGGAGATCGAGAAAATCGCGGAAGCAGCTTAATAAAAGTGTCCGCTACGACTTGACCAGAACACTCCGCCACGATGCGGCTTTCGCGGACCATCAGCGAGCCGCCGATGAGGTCGGAGTCGTAGTGGAAGTCATAGGTGTCAGTATTCACAAGGACTCGCAGATAAAAGCCTTAAAATGATCATCTGTTATAAGAAAAGCTTTCAACATACCATAGCTTCCGCCCATCCGGAGTTACGATCTCCACTTCATCATCGATTTCTTTACCTAAACAGGCTCTAGCCGCAGGCGAATTAATTGAAACATACCCCTGTTTTCCATAGATCTCGTCAACACCTACAATCCGAAACTTCATCTCCCTGCCATCGTCATCAACAAGCACCACGTGGGCGCCAAAATAAATCTTACCCGCTTGATCCGGATGATAATCAACCACCTTAAGCTCATCCAGTCTTTTCCGTAGATACCTGACCCTCCTGTCAATTTCTCTAAGTCGCTTCTTGTTATACTGATAATCTGCATTCTCCGACCTATCGCCTAGACCGGCCGCCCATGTCACCTTAGCTGTAACCTCTCTCCTCTCCACCCTCCAAAGATAGTCAAGCTCTTCTTTCAGGCTTTCATAGCCCTCTCTTGTTACAAGTGGATTCTTCATAGCTGACCTACAAGTTATTTAGAGCCTTTTTAATAGCATCGATTGTAGCAGCTTTGAATACCACCTGACCACCATCATCCACAACCTCACCAAACTCAGTAGCGCGAAAATTCCACTTACCAACAAACTCATTGGATATCAGATATTCCAGCGCTCTTCTCTCCTGCTGGGAGAGCTTCTCTTCCTCGCCCGCTTGCTGTGACCTATGATCGTATACGTCTATTCTACTACCCGGAGGAATAATTTCATTGAGCTTGTTTTTAGCATTTTTTAGATCGGAAAGAAGCGATCTAACAAGAAGCTTATGTTTAGCACTCGCAATCTCCTCTACCCAGTCATCAGCGCTTGGCGAGGGACGCTTAACATTGCCGCCGGCCATATCAGAAAAGGATTCTATGAGGGCGCGATATTTTTCTCCAGACTTGTTCCTAATGCTTTGTGGCTTCGGAACTCCTCGCTTGGCACCCAGCCTAGATATAGTTACTATAGAGAAATCACTAACACCTCTCTCCATTTGCTCACTACACACTTCATATATTGCATCAAGCGTCTTCTTGGTTCTAGGCGTAGCGTCTTCTTTTAGCTTCAACAAAAGATCTTCATTTTTCATATTAGCAGCCCGTCTCGTTTAATAGCTGAGGCTTTAGAATCAGAGAAAGCTCCGACCTATCAATTCTCTCCTCCTCCATCAGCTCGTCTAGCCTCACTGAACAGTCAACGACCTGGCCAACTCTTTCCCAGGTTTTCAGCCGTGACCTCAAAAAACCGACTACCTGGTTACCAACTTTAAGCTGCTGCTCATCCGTCAACATAAAAAGGCTCGGCTGCAACTCATTAAAAACCGACATTCGGTCCAACAATTGAGACCTCGGCGCTATTGCAACGGCTGCATCAGCCGAATGGTAGATTGTTGCATTCTCGCAAATCTCATGCAGTTGCTGAAAGTAAGAGACCTCCTCCATTTCTATCTCCATTTCGGAATCGGGCATCTTAATCAGAGAAATACCATCCTCTGCATCAGAAGAGACACCATTGACAGCTGACACGCACATCCTGATTAACTTATAGCAGGACTGCAAATCGCACAGGAACATGTCCATTTTCTTTGCTGCACTCTCATACTCTGACTCCAGCTTTCTTTGTTCTGCCTCAAGCGAAACTCTCTCAGCCTGATCAAAACTCATGCCCTTTGCATTTGCAATATACTCATCTCGATCTATCTTCTCCAACCTTTCTGTGATTGTGGAGATTTCTTCTTGGAGCCGCATACATTTTTCAGACTGCTTATTCGAAACGAACAAAATCTCGTTCCCAACCGACATTAAGCCACCCAGAAAAACCGGTCCTGTGATGAAATGCCTGCACCTAAGACAGTTCTGCATTCCCAAATACCCCATGGGCACCGGAGCCCGTACTCTTGTAGCGCCGACCTGATCTCCTCCATCATCGCAGCGTGAGGCAGCAAATGGACAAATACCATAGTCTCTGAATACAAAATTTCCTGCAGGCACACTATTGGTTAGCGACATCAGAAGGTCTTCATTATTAGAAACCAACTGATTCTTTACCGACTCAATTTTATTGGACTCAATTGTTTTTTGTATTGCTTCCACCTCGGCTTGAAGCGCAATCTTCTCGCCTTCCTCCAATCGCCGCCTTATTTCCCCATGGGATATTTTGCAATAATATATCGACATGACGATCGAAGAGTGCCCCACGACCTTCATGACAACTTCAACCGGCATCCCCATTTCCATAACATAAGCTGTAATCAAGCTCACCCGCATGGAATGAGGGGTGTATGGAGACTTATAACAAGATATATTATTAGGCAGCCCACTCAGCTCTGAAAGCCTAAGATGCGATGGTTGTATATGATAAATGGCAGCTGCCAACCTGCCCGTCAAAGCCGTGCCGACATTTTTTGGCTCAACATCTTCAAAAGCCCTAAATAAAAAACAGTTGACACCTTTTGACTTCAACTGAATTTCATTTAAGTTGGTTCTCTTGCACCGCGACCAGCTGGTAGGAAAAGCGACAGGATTATATTTAGCCTGCCACTCTCTCAACTTAATCAACCAGTATGCAAGATCTTCCGGCATCCATGGTATGGAGTAACCGCCATTATTGGACGATGTCTTATTAGTTGTAACAAACATCCCAATCTGGTCATCGGGATAGCGCTTAACAAAAGACTGCGACTTAGTCATCCCTGCCATTTCGGCATGATTCTTTACCCACGCCACTCCTCCAGCATCCTTAATTACAGGTATATATTCGTCAGCCTCACCCGAATCATTATAAGCGATCTGCCTTCCTCGAAGAGGAACCTTTGTCAAAGCAAAGGTGTGCACCCAGTCTGTCGGAACCCATAGATACCAGAAAGGCCCTGCTTTCTTGTAAACGCAGTCTGGGTCATCTTTGTCAATAATATGTCTTTCTACTTTCACCCAGTCCGAATCGAACTCATGAAGATGTGCAAGGTCACGAAAACTTCTAGCTGACTCTGGAATAATCCATGACTGGGCCTTCCTGACAAAGTGATACTGAAGACAAGGTTTGGTTGACTCGCTTCTTCCAGGCGAAGACACATAAGAGTCGGTCAACATAAACTCAAATGGATTTCGGGCATCCATCAGCCTGAACACTTCTCCAGTCTCTTCATCCTCCACAGTCAAATCAGACCCGATGATATAATCAAAAAATTCATTTACTGACAGTATGACATTTCTTCTCATATTGTCTGTTGAGAACTTTTCCAGCTCATCTCTAAATGGTTTTATATTTACTTTTTGCTTTGTTAGAAACTCCTGAGGACTTTTACTTCCATCATGCCTCTCAATATAAACTCTCACAAACCTACATAGATAGGATTTTTTCGAGCTTCCCCCCAGCGCCTGCCTCATAAACTCATCTATCTTTACGCGCCACTGCTTAAATTCCGGCAGGATAAACTCTACATTGAATGGTTCTTCTTTCCCCAAGAACTTGTACCAGTTTTTCCAGCTTTCTGCATACGCGCCTTGTGGGTCAAATGGAAATCTGGGGTCGCCGAGGTCTTTGACATACTTCTTATATTCTGACTGAGACCTTATCCCCTTCCCTTTAATCTTATAAACAACTTCTTCGTAGGTATAGAATTCTGGGATGTCAAAAAAATCATTATAGCTAACCCACTCATCCGGAAACATCCTCTCCGGATGAGCAACCAATCCCGGGACTTCCTTATATCGCTTCTTGTACTCAGAAGAGTTGCTAATCCCATGCTTCTTGCAAAGAAGCTTCATTTCGTGCAGAGAAAAATTCGCTTTAGGTAGCTTAAGAACATCCTCATCCACATTAAGCATCTTAAGCTTACGCATCTTCATCAGCAACACCTCGCATTATTTCTCTTATATCTTCATTGGTTGGCTTAATATAAACCAGGCAAGAATCAGGGCTTCTATGATGCATGGATTTTTGTATTTCAACCCGACTCAAACCAAATTTTCTAGCTCTATAACCATATGCATGCCTGTGTCCATGCTCGGTCGTGCCGAACTCTTTTTTACATACCAAGCCAATCTTTTCTACGGCTCTCTTGTGAGCGCGCTGGAAATTTTTTAAGGTTTCAGGCCCGCCATCTTTTTTAGTAAATGCAAATGGGTGGAAGCTGGCAGCAGGCTCCATTCTTTGGTATTTTAGATACTTCACCCAAACTGCTAAAAAGGTTTTCGCCATGCTAGGTGGATTAAAAATCACCTCAAAAAAACCAGCACTGCTTGTAAGAAGAGCACCTTTCCACCCTGCATGAAGCCGCTCGCTTAGCGGGTAAGAATTTCTTGGCTTATATTGCGTCTCTGCAAGAAGATATTCTCTTCTATTTTTATAATCCGGCAGTGGTGACTTCCCATACTCTGGGTGATACACCCTAACCAGTGCCTCGTCCCTTCGCTCAGGGTGCACAGTGATATCTGAAACGTAAAGGTGAAATAACTCACTCTTCCTCAACCCCCCATAGTTCATTAACATGGTCATTAGTTGATATTTGTAGTTCACTCCCCCAGAGTTGCTAAACCCTTCCTGCAAAAGAACATCCACCATGTCATCAGGAAATTTAACCACCTTATCGTTATCTATTTTAGGATCGCGATACCCTGCCACGGCTCTCGTTCGCCCAACTTCCAAATAGGCGTCCGCTCTTTTCTTTAAGTGATTGAGAAAAACATTGGCATTTCTATTATAGTATGCGCACCAATTTAACCTTTCTTCATAACCCGTTGCTTTTAAAAATGGATTTATACGAGCGGCCTCATATTCAGGCTGCCTGGCCAAATAATCCGTATAGTGTGTTATATGAAACAAAATATTGTTCACATCGAATGTTGAACGCGGGGGCCAGAACAACCCCATAGGGTCGTTACAGCTTTCATAATCAATAGTCCCTGTTACTAAAGAACGGGTGAATGATTTCAATAAGTCAATGGCTCTAATCTCGCCACTCAACGAATTTATATAAGAAATCAAAAGCCGAAGTGAAAAAACTGACCTTTCTTTCCAAGATTCACTTTTGTAACTGAACCAGGCCAAGTATCTGAGGTGGGATGCAATCACTCCACTTTCAGTATAAACAGCCGGCAACAAGTAAACATTACCGCTAGCCACATCCACGTAGCGGACTTGGACCTTATGTGCGAAGGGCATCAGATAGTACTTTTTTAGGGGTTGTTTTCATGTCTAGACCAAAAACCTTCAGTCGTCAATAAAAAACACCTTGGAAATAGTATTCGAAGGAAGGGGTTCTTTTACACCAAAGAACCTCAAATGACATACTATAAACTTCAAGCCTTTGTTTTTTAATGATTAAAAAATAGTATCAATACTAATTAGAGGTACTATTTACCCATGCGCCTCCGCAACGTGCAGCTTCGATACCCACCGCTCTGCGACCTCTGTTGCCGACAGCTCATCCCAGCTCAAAGCCCCCTCTAGAAATATGGCAGTAACCATAGCCTCCAAGTTTGAACTCGTAACTTCTTGAGGCAAGGATCTGGCAATTTTTAGCTCCCAACCTCTGGTTTTAACTTTAGACAGGTAGCTCTCAAGAAACCTGGTGAACAAATGCTCAGCAGCAAAGCTATTGACATACTCTACATGCATATATTCAATTACATCTTTCACCATCCTGATCATAGTATAGTAAGCTTTATCCAGCGGATATGTAACAGCAATATGTCTAAGAACAGCATCCAGTTTGATGTTATGATTTATTTTCAACCTATAGCTCATCCCCAGATACCCAACAACAGCATAAAGCTTCTCAACCCGAACATCATTTACTAGACGCCTAATATCTTCAATATCATCAATTGTTACACATCCTTCGACCACATCACCGTTTACTGCCTGCATAAAGTCACTGATATCATATAAACCATCAGGCAAGTTAATATAGAAACCTGGCTGAGGAATACCCCTGAGCCCTGCATTGGAGAGCAAAGATTTCTTTTCGGCACTCCCGCCTCTTAAGCGAGCATATGCCGTTACAGCCTCGTCTCCCATTGGCTCGACGCGCCTGACGGCCTTCCTAGCAACCAAAGAGTTGAGAGCTTCAGCATCTATACTCTTAAAGCCAGACCAGCCAAACCCACCAGCCCCGAGCTTCAAAGGTCCATCGCCATCATAATTCATAGTGAGAATTGCCAGAAGAAACACTTTATCCAGATACTTAAGATCTGAATACTCATAGCCCTCTACTGACAAAGATGACTCCAAGTACTCAACAAGCTTCTTCTCACATTCCTCGTCAAACTTCTCTCTCTGCTCTTGCAAACAATTTTTACAGGTCCCCCTCTTCCCCTTGAGAGCCTCTTTATACTTCATCCTGCTTGACAACAAAACCACATCCCCACAAGAACCACATAGCCCCACACCTCCTGGCGCACAAAACCCAGAACCTTTTTTAATTATAACTCTAATATCTCCCTCACGCAGACCATGCCTCTCTGAAACTCTAGAAACTGAGTAGGCAAAGCCACCGTTTACACCGCCATCATCCGTCACCAACCAATAGTCATTTATTACCTCAACCTCTTCAGATGACAAGTCGCCGAAATAGCAAATGAACCCAACTTCATTATCATTCTTCATCACGTTCAACTCAAACACACCATGGAAATGACAATATAGGCGCAGCCATATGCTAGGTCAAACAGCACATAGACCATGCGCCTGTTAAGAAATGAATGATGAATGGCGAGAGGGAGAGCCAGAGAGGCAGAGGATCAGAGAGAGGGACGGAGGGAGCCGATCGAAGAATCATATACTTTAGGACTAGGAGGTTTCTAACAGGCTGGGGCATTTACTATTGTATATATGATAGAATAAAGAGGTCCGCTATCGGCCAAAAGCGGACTAACCCTCGGGGGCTATTATAGTTGGATTAAACCTTTCCCCCATCTGAATGGTTGCATTCCACCACAAGAAAACCTTGGTTTTCTTTACATGATGGCCAGAGAGAGGGCCATAGGACACTGCTGAAGAGGCCCCGCGACCTACCTCATAGCCCCACAGGTACCGGAAGCTGCCCGGTAAGCTCTATGATGGCCTCCCGCGGCATCGGCCTGGCGAAGTAGAACCCCTGCAGCAAGTCGCAGTTGCGGCGGATCAGGTCCTGCTGCTGCTCCCGCTCCTCGATGCCTTCGGCCACCACCGTCAGGTCCAGGTGATGGGCCATGGTGATGATGCCTTGCACGATGGCGGCGTTGCTGCGGCTGGTGGCAATGTCCTGGATGAAGGCCCTATCGAGCTTGACCTTGTGGATCGGCAGGTCGCGCAGGTAGCTGAGGCTGGAGAAGCCGGTACCGAAGTCGTCCAGCGCGACCCGGATCCCCAGCGCCTTGAGCTCGTTGATCAGCGTGATGGCCTGCTCGGCGCCGTCAAGCAGCACACTCTCGGTGACCTCCAGTTCCAGTAGCTCGGGCGGCAAGTCGGCATCGTCCAAAGCCGCCTTCACGTCGGCCAGGAAGCCGTCACGGCGAAACTGCAGTGAGGAGATGTTCACGGCAACCGGCCCCCCGAGCCCGCCTGCGGCACGCATCGCCGCGGCGTCCTGGCAGGCACGTCGTAGGATCCAGCGCCCCAGGGGAATGATCTGGCCGGTCTGCTCGGCCAGCGGGATGAACACCCCAGGCGAGATCATCCCACGCTCGGGGTGGTGCCAACGGATCAGGGCCTCCATGCCGCGGATACGTCCGTTCACCGCCTCCACGATCGGCTGATAGTAGAGCTCGAATTGATCTTGGCGCAGTGCCGTGTGCAGATCGTGTCGCAACAGCACCGCCTCTTCGGTACCGCGATGTTGGTCGCCCTGATACCAGTACCAGGTATTACGCCCCTGCTGCTTGGCATCGCCGACCGCCAGATCGGCACGCTGCATCAGCTCATAGGCATACGCCACGCTCTCACAGTTGCAGGCGATGCCGATGCTGGCACTGATGTGCAGGGCACGGTCCTCGATCAAGAACGGCTGCGCCAGAGCACTCAGCACGTCCTCGGCCATCTCGACCCCGGCCTGGCGGCTGTCGAGGCCAGGCAGTAGCAAAGCAAACTCGTCGCCGGTCATACGAGCCAGGCTCGCGTCACCGTCCACCACCTGACGCAGACGCTCGCTGACCGCCACCAACAACTGGTTGCCGATGTGATAGCCCAGGCCGTCGTTGACAGCCTTGAAGCCGTCCAGGTCGAGATGCATCACCACCAGCAGCCCCTGATCCTCCTGAACCCGCTCGAAGGCCGCCTGAAGGTGTTCATCGAAGGCGGTGCGGTTGGGCAGGCCGGTGAGCAGGTCATGGGTTGCCTGGTGGGCGATCTGCGCTTCCTGTTCGCGCTGCCGGGTGATGTCCTGCTGGATGCCGATGTAGTGCGTGCAGGCACCGTCGGCATCGAACACCGGGCTCAGCGAGAGGTGGTTCCAGAAGGGCGTGCCGTCCTTGTGATAGTTGCGCAGGGTAGTCTCGGTGGACTGTCGCTCGATGATCGCCCGGCGAATGACAGCAAGCGCCTCGGGGTCAGTGTCTGGCCCCTGCAGGAAGCGGCAGTTGCGGCCCAGCACCTCCAGAGGCGTGTATCCAGTGAGGCGATAGAAGGCCTCGTTGGCATACACCAGGGGCATGTCGGGCTGGGTCGCGTCGGCCATGACCACGCCGTTGGGGGTGGCCTGGATGCCTCGCTCCAGTAGAAGGCGATCCTCTTCCTCCTGCTTGCGGGCGGTGATGTCACGGCAGACGCCGTATACCCCCACCACCTCGCCATCCACCGAGACCGGGAAGTTGAGGATCTCCAGCCGATAGGGGTGCCCATCGCGGTGGGTGCCCATGGTTTCGTACTGGTGCGACCCGCCCTGTCGGGCAATATCGAACCCGGCCAGGGTCAGCTCGCGATACTCAGGCTCAATGAACTCGTTGAAGTGCCGGCCAATCAAGGCGTCTTCGGGATACCCCGTGATCCGTGTCAGCGCGGCATTACCCCGCTGGAAGTGACCCTCCAGGTCGAACTCGTAGACCCCGTCGGGGTGGTTCACGAACAACGAGCGGTGCCATTCGGAGAGGGCTCGGTGGCTGGAGGCATCGCGGTCACGCAGGATCGCCAGTGCCACCAGCGCCGCGGCCTGCTTCATGCGCCGACGACCAGTATCGGTAGGCTGCTTTGGCTCGCGGAAGTAGATGCCGAAGGTGCCCAGCAACTCACCTTCGGCGGTCAGCACAGGATTGGACCAGCAGGCTCTTAGCCCTTCTCGATCGGCAGCATCGCGAAACGGCGTCCAGCGCGGGTCGTTGCGAATGTCCTCGGTGACCACTGGCTCGCGGCAGAAGGCCGCGCTGCCGAAGGAAGCCGCATCGGGCCCGATGGGCACCGCTTGAAGGCACTCTTCGTAGGCCCTGGAGAAGCGCTGGCTGGGGATGAGGCTCAGGGTCTGACGGCGGGAATCGAAGCGCATGAAGGCCACGATGCCATCTGGCAACAGGATCTCGATCCAGCGGGCAATGGCATCCAAAGTCTCCTCGAGCGGCACCTGCTTCGCGATCCGTTCATGAACGTCCTGCTGCGCCTCCATCAGCGCTAATTCGTTAAGCACTACCGTGCCTCCATGCCGCCTTTCTCCTGGGGGTACGTGCGCTCTGGTTCACTTACCACCCTCCATGGGAAGGATAGTGGCCGAGCCGGTCCTGACGGGCAAGGTACACGCGCCTCACGAGCCATATCGTCTACCGAAGATGACGCTACGAGGCTTTTGCTGGATACTTGCGCGCGCTCGGCGAGCAGGCATGCCTCGCCTTGCTCCTGACGTCGTGAACTCTTCGCCTGCACGGATTGCGGCTGACCTGCTTCGAGGCTCCGCCATTGATCATTAAAGCGTTCTGGGCCCGCCTGACGGTGGCGGTCCTGCTCCCTGTATCCCTGGTCACCCTGACCCTGACGCCGATCGTCGTCTCGCACCTGGAAGAGCGAGTCGACGGTACGCGCCGGTCGGCAGAAGCCCTGCTCGCGTCTGAATACGACCTGCTCCTGCGCGGCATGAATGAAAGCTTCAACCAGGTGCTGGCCACCGCCGAGTACCCGCTGCTCAGACGTTTCCTGTCCCGTCAGGACGCTGCCGAAACACCGACATGGGGCCTGGCGGCGCAAAGCGACTGGGAGCAGCTGGAGGCCCTGTTCGATACCCTGCTGACGCACTTCGGCCGCTATACGCGCCTGGCGGTGGTCGACACTGAGGGGCGTGAGTGGGTGGCCACCTCTACGGTCCCGCTGCTACCACGGCCACCGGTGGTCGACCATGGCACCTCGACCGCCTTCCTTCAGGCCATGGCCCTGCAGGCGCGGGACCTGTATGTCTCTTCCCCTCACCTCGGCGCCTCCGGTGCAGAGCAAACGCCGGTGACCACCGTCATCGATATCGCCACGCCGATCGTCGGTGATCAGGGCGAGCGCCTGGGCGTGCTGCTGTTCACCCTCGACTGGTCACGCCTCACCGCCTCATTGCCGCATGCCCGCGAGAGCCGCGGCGAGGCCCTGTTGGCGGGAGCCCAGGGGCGATGGCTCTTGCCCGATACCGACGGCCAGGAGGCGCGCTTCGGCCAGCCCGTGGCCACACACTGGCCAGCGGCCTGGAGCGCGATGTCCGACCGCAACCAGGGTACCGTCACCCTGGAGAACCACCTGCTCGCCTTTCGCAGCCACGATCTGCGCACCCAGCACTATCGCAGCCAGGCCGGCACCATCATCAGCGACCCGGGTACCCAACCCTGGCGACTCGGCATCCTGATGCTGCGCCCGACGCTCTGGGGGCTACTCAAGGAGAACCCGGTGCAGCCGCTGGCCATCGCCTTGGTCTACCTGTTGTCAGTGGCCTTCGGGCTGTTCTGGGTCCTCAGCAACCACCGGCTCCGCGGGCTACGGCAGCGTGCATTGCTGTTCTCTCGCGAGGCCCGCCAGTATGCCAACGAGGTACAGGACCTCTACGAGCACGCCCCCTGTGGCTATCACTCCCTGGACAGCGATGGCCGGGTCATCAAGATCAACCGCACCGAGCTGGAGTGGTTGGGCTATCGCGCTGACGAGGTGATCGAGAAACGCCGCTACCGGGACTTCGTGACCCCGGAGACCCGCGCGGCCTTCGATGCCGCCTTCCGCCAAGTGCTGGGGGAAGGCCAGGAGGGCAGTGCCGAGTGCGAGCTGCAGTGTCGCGATGGCACTCGTCTGCCGGTGGCGATTCAGGCCACCGCCCAGGTCACCGACGACGGCTTCCAGTATTCCCGTGCCATGGTGTTCGACCTCAGCGAGCGCAAAGCGCTGGAAGAGCGATTGGAACGACAGGCGCTCGCCGACCCGCTCACCGGCCTCGGCAACCGCCGCGCCCTGGAGGACCAAGCCGCCATGGAGATCGCCCGCGCCGAGCGCAGCGGGGCGCCGCTGTCGCTGATCGCCGTCGACCTCGACCACTTCAAGCGCATCAACGATACCTATGGCCACGACGTGGGCGATATGGTGCTGCAGGCCTTCGCCAAGCTGGCCCGCCAGGTGCTGCGTGATGGTGATGTGCTGTGCCGCATGGGCGGTGAAGAGTTTGCCGTGCTGCTGCCCGATACCCACCGCGAGCAGGCCCTACAGGTCGCCGAGCGCCTCCGCGAGGCGGTTGCCACCACCCCCGCCCAGGTCGGCCAGGACGCCACGGAAGACGGCACACTGGCCTACACCGCCTCACTGGGCGTGACGCTGGTGTGTGCCGGGGAGACCACCCTGAAACCGGCCATCAAGCGTGCCGACCAAGGGCTCTACGCCGCCAAGGAGACAGGGCGCAACCGTGTGGAATGGGAAGAGGCCTGACCCCTGACGAAAAATGCCCCTGGTGACGGGACCGACACCAGGGGCAAACAAGGGCAAATAATCAGGGAAGCGCCTCTGGCCAGAGGCGCAGTGCCAATGCCTACGCAGGGGCAAGCTTGCTGAATATTAGCACCCTCACATGATGCCCCGAGTGTCGCTTCATTCCCACCCCAGGCCCGAGGCCCTCCACCACACAGCGTGTCAGGAGTCGGCTGCTCGGCGCTCCGAGGCTTCGGAGTGACTGGCCTTCAAGGCGGCATAGAGGGCTGTCTTGCTGACCTTGATCCGGGCGGCGGCCTCACGGACGTTCAGCCCATTCGCCAGGTGCTCCCTCGCCCGCTTCAGCTTGTCGTCGGTGACGACGGGCTTGCGTCCTCCTTTGCGCCCACGAGCGGCGGCAGCGGCCAGTCCCGCCTTGGTGCGATCACGGATCAGGTCGCGCTCGAACTGCCCCAGGGCGCCGAACACATGGAAGATTAGCCGCCCACCCGGCGTGGTGGTATCGATGGCTTCGGTCAGCGACCGGAAGCCGACACCACGCGCCTCCAGGGTGCTGACCACCTCGATCAGATGCGGCAGCGAGCGTCCCAGCCGATCCAGTCGCCATACGACCAGCACATCCCCCACGCGTAGGAACTCCAGGGCCGCCGTCAGGCCGGGGCGTTCCGCCTGGGCCCCGGAGACGGTGTCATCGAAGATTCGCTCGCACCCTGCCTTGAGAAGCGCATCGGTCTGCAAAGCGGAGTCCTGCTCCGCCGTCGAGACCCGCGCATAGCCGATCAGTGCCATGGACCGCCCTTTTGTCCGCTTATCCGTCCGTCTATCTTATTGTCCGCAAACCCATCCTACAAGCTTATTCTCGGACACTGTCCGGCTTGGCCGCCTAACGATCGTTTTCTGGACACCCTTCGTTGCATGTAACGGAAGGGAGCGCCACCCTGTTACATGAAACGAAAGGAGGATTCGCCATGGTGGCAACCGACAACGTGAACAACCGGGTGAAAAGGCACCGTGCTGCTTTGCGAGCGGCCGGCCTGCGCCCGATCCAGATCTGGGTACCGGATACCCGCCAACCCGGCTTCGCCGAAGAAGCCCGCCGTCAGTGCGCTGCCGTTGCGGCTGCCGACGCCCGGGATCAGGATCTGCAGGACTTCATGGATGCCGCCCTCCTGGACCTGGACGACGACGAGTGTGACGCATGAGGCGTGGCGACCTGGTGACCATTGCCCTGTCAGGTGACTTCGGGAAGCCGCTTCCCGCCCTCATCATCCAGTCGGATCAGTTTGCTGGAACCGGCAGTGTGACGGTGTTGCTGCTCTCCAGCACCCGAGTCGATGCCCCGCTGATCCGTCTCGATGTGGAGCCCACCCCCGACAATGGCTTGCAGCGACGCTCCCAGATCATGGTGGACAGCCCATGACAGTGAAGCGAGAGAGGGTAGGAGAGGCCTTCGGCCACCTCGACGACAGCACCATGGTCGCCGTCAACAGAGCGCTGGCCGTCTTCCTGGGCTTCGCGTGAGGGAGAGGGTGTACCGCTTGGTTTATTTACGTCGCTGGACACACTTTTCAGCCCACTTTGCCCGTTGACTCGTCGAGGTCAGTCATAGCAGGCTCTTCGCTATCAAGTATCACCCTGTCACGACCACCACGTTTGGCCCGGTAACTGGCAGCATCGGCGCGGTCGAGAACAGCCTTGATTGACTCCTCACCTGATTGGAAGTGGCTCACGCCGATGCTGGCAGTCACGTACCAGCGCTTATCCCCTTGTTCCACGGGGCAAGACCCAATCTGCTCTCGCAGTGCCTCGGCGAGAACCAGCGCCTGATCGGGGCTACAACCACTCAGTAGCACGGCAAACTCATCCCCGCCCTGGCGAGCGGCATGATCACTGCTTCGCACCACGCTGCGCACTGCGTCCGCCACCTGCTGCAGCATGCGGTCGCCTAGTGCATGCCCCCCCTGGTCATTGACCGGCTTGAAGTGATCGAGGTCGAAGAGCAGTACCGCTGTCGGCGTGCCAGTCTTCTGCCACTCCACCAGGGCTTCTTCAAGATAGCGTGTCAGGCCACGTCGGTTGAGTAGTCCGGTCAGCGGATCGTGCTCGGTCTCCCAGCGGCGCAGAGCGTTTTCATGGCGGTCCTGGGTGATATCGCGCACCATCCCGACGATACCGATGAACTCACCTTCGACATGAATCGCTCCAGCATGTACGTCCAGCCAGCGCGGGATACCTTCAGCACCCAGGAGGCGGAACTGGCGCATGAAGTCGCAGCGGCCGGCCAGGCTTTGATGCCAGGCCTCTATCACGGCTGGACGGTCCTCAGCATGGATCCGTTTACCCCAGGTATCCATATCGAGCGATTCATCACCTCCCAGAAGCTCCTCGAGGGCAGCATTGATGAAGGTCACCTGCCCTCTCGAGTCCGTGACGAACATCCCTTGAGGCGAAGCGGCCAAGGTGCCTCGCAACAAGGCCTCACGCTCCGCCAGATCCTGCAAGTTGCCCCGTCGCTCGCGCTCGGTCTCGTTGATCACATCAATGACCCGGCGCAGCTCAGGCATGTGCGTAGGAATTTCCAGCAGATAACGCCGTTCATTCTGAAGCTCACGGACCTGCTCTGCCAGGCGTGTCAGTGGACGAAGCGTCAACCAGATCAGCCCCCCGACCAAGGGTAGAACCAATACCAGCGCCCCCCAAGCATGGAAGGAGATGCGTTGCATACCGGCCACCAGCGGCGCCTCGGCCTGCGACTGTGGCAGGTGCACGCCCACGATCCAGCCGGCTGGCCAGATCTGACGATACGCTACCAGCTGGGCTTCACCGGTGACTGCCTTGCCGGCGCTTTCCCCCTCCCAGCCGTACAGTGCTCGTTCGAGCACCGGAGAAAGCTGCTCTGGAAGGGCAACGATAGGCTGCTCCTGATCAGGGTGAAATAGCCGCTTGCCGGACGCGGTGGTAATGGTGACATACCCACCGTCGCCCAGGCGCAGCCGCTCGAAGCTCTTGAAGAGTCGGCTCTCATTGATGTTGACCAGGCCTCCCAAAAAGCCGGTGTAGCGTCCCGCGCCGTCTCGCAACGGGACCAGCATCATCACCAAAGGAGATCCGGTGATGCGCCCCACGAAAGGCTCGCTGACGTACGGGCGCCGGAAAGCATGCATGAAACGCGCATACTCTCGATCGGGGAAGCTGGCCCCCACCCGGCCGTCACCGATAGGCCAAGCGTCTACAACTCGTGTGTCGCGATCGAAAAGAGTGAGACCTTCGAAGAGGGGAGACAAGGAGTGTCCATGCTGGGCATCAAGGGCACCACGGACTGGTTCAGGAATCTGCTTCGCTAACTGCTCCAACTCATCCAGACGCTCATCGACCTGATAGGTGATGGAATTGCTGATCAGCTCAGCTTCATAACGCAGGTGCTGGTGGTTGGTCTCGTCCACCAAGATACGACCCGCTTGCCAGCCGAGGGTCAGAAGCGTCACGCACAACACCCCCCACAGCATCGCGGCGCCAACCAGCAAGCGTCCACGCAGAGTCATCAGAGGGAGCTTGAGAGGGAGTTTCAGGAGACCCAAAATTTCGGTGTCAGCACCAGGTCTCTTTGCATTAGAACTTGATGTCATCAGCATTATGCTGCACCAGAATATCTCTAGCCGCCAGAGCCCCCACCCTCCTCAGACAAAAAGCCCCTGGTGACGGGGAGGCACCAGGGGCAAAATAATGGGTATCCGGATTATCTGGTTGGTATGCGAGAGCGAAAGGTGGCCGACAAACTCAACCCACAACGGATTAGCTGGTTGATGGCTCGCTGAGTACGCTCACTTGCTAGAGAGCAGATACTTCACCAAACAGGCGATGCCCAGGACCAGTAGCAATAGTAGGGCAATTCCGATCACTGGCATTATCCAGCCCATCGCCCCCATCATCCCGCAATCTGGTAGTGTCGTGTTCATCGTGACAGGGCTCCCTGTGGTGTCCATGCCCAAAACCCGTGGTGCCGCCGCCCAGTGGCACCACGGTCGCGCTCATATCGTTCACCCGGCACAGCAGGACAACTGCGTCACATCCTTGGTGAAAGTCTGGGCACAGAGCTTGAGCCCTTCCACCATGGTCAGGTAGGGAAACAGCTCATTGGCGATGTCGTGTACGGTCATGCGTGCGCGTAGCGCCATCACCGCCGTCTGGATCAGCTCACCGGCTTCCCCCGCCACCGCCTGCACCCCCAGCAACCGGCCCGAGTCGCGTTCGGCCACCAGCTTGATGAAACCACCGGTGTCGAAATTCACCAGCGCACGCGGCACGTTTTCCAGGTCCAGCTCACGGGTATCGACGCTGAAGCCTTGCTCGATGGCCTCGGCTTCCGTCAGGCCGACGGTGGCCACCTGGGGGTCGGTGAAGATCACCGCCGGCATGGCGCTCAGGTCCAGGGTGGCTTCGCCCCCGGTCATGTTGACGGCAGCCCGGCTGCCCCCGGCGGCGGCGACATAGACGAACTCCGGCTGATCGGTGCAGTCACCGGCGGCATAGAGCCCCGGCACCGTGGTGTGCAGATGCTCATCGACCAGAATAGCCCCATGTGCGGTTTCCACGCCGAGGCTCGCCAGGTTCAGGGCCTCGGTATTGGGTGTCCGTCCGGTGGCCACCAGCAGTTGATCCGCCCGCAAGGTGCCGGCGTTGGTGTCGACAATGAATTCATTGTCGGTGTAGTCCACACGGCTCGCCTGGGTCTGCTTGAGGACCTCGATGCCCTCGCGGCGAAACGCCGCCTCCACCGCATCCCCTACCGCCGGGTCTTCCTGGGAGAGCAGGCGGCTGCGGGCCAGCACCGTGACCCGGCTGCCCAGCCTGGCGAAGGCCTGGGCCAGTTCCAGGGCCACCACCGAGGCGCCGATCACAATCAGCCGCTCGGGAAGAGTGTCCAGGGCCAGAGCACTGGTAGAGGTCAGGTAGGGGGTGTCGGCAAGACCCGGGATCGGCGGTACTGCCGGTCGGGCGCCAGTACCGATGAAGGCGCGGTCGAAGTGGACGACCTGCTCGCCGCCCTCGTTCAGCTTGACCATCAGGCTATGGGCATCGATAAACCGGGCCTCGCCGTGCAGGACAGTGATGGCCGGGTGGTCGCGCAGAATCCCCTCGTACTTGGCGTCACGCAGTTCCTCGACACGTCGCTGCTGCTGCTCGAGCAGCTTGGCCCGATCCACCACCGGCGCCTGGGCGCTCAGGCCTGCATCGAAGGGACTTTCCGTACGCAAGTGGGCAATATGGGCCGCGCGAATCATGATCTTCGAAGGCACACAGCCTGTATTGACACAGGTACCGCCGACGGTGCCGCGTTCGATCAGGGTGATCCGGGCGCCGCGCTCGGCGGCCTTCAGGGCCGCCGCCATGGCGGCGCCGCCGCTGCCGATCACCGCGATGTGCGGGGCGTCTTCATCACGGCCCTTGGACACCGATGCGCCTGCCGGGGAAGTGGGCCCACTGTTGGCCAGTCGAGCTTGGTAGCCAAGTCGGGTCACGGCAAACGTCAACGCCGAGGCCGGTGTCCCCGGATCAACGGCTACCGATGCCGTCCTCTGAGGATAGGATACCTCCACCGACTGCACGCCGGGCAGCTTCTCCAAGGCTTCCCTGACATGATCCGCACAGCGGTCACAGGTCATGCCGCTCACGTTGAGTTCAATCATCACGTTTCTCCGAGTCTTCATTAGTAAAGCCGGCATCCTGCTTCCGCTTGTGGTATCGCGCGTAGAGAGGTAAGCCGATGACGATGGCCAGGACGGCAAACAGCAGGTAATCGAGATAGCCTGCCAACGCGGCCAGGCCCGCCGTACCGAATAGCACCAGGGCGATTGGCCCGGCGCAACACAGCACCATCAACCCGGTGCCAAGCACGACGCTTATAAATTTCTGCGAATCTTTCACGCTTATTCCTTCACCGTGACGGACAAGCTCGTAAACAACTCACCCGATGACCGCGATGTGCAGCTGCTTGATGTCACTCAGGGGGCGTATTCCTTGATTTGATAGAGCCGTTGTCACAACAGGCGTCGAACTGCTTCTTACGCCAAATCGCATAAATGGTCAGGCCGATGAAGAAGGCCAGGGCCGGCAATAACACAACGTCGAGATAGCCCGTCAGCGCCGCCAGGCCCACCGTGCCAAGCAGGATCACCAGGATCGGCGTAAAGCAGCACAATGCCACCAGGACGGTGCCGATCACGCTCACGCGCAGCAGGGTCTTGGGATTCTTCATGATCACTCTCGATCCGCTTGCGAGGATGTCGGGGTTGATGGATACCCAGCGTTGGTGGTGGCCTCGGTCAATGCCTCCACCGACGTTCGGGCGTCGTCAAAGGTGACCACGGCCTCGAGATCCGCGTAGCTCACGTCGACTTGCGAGACGCCGTCCACCTTGTTGAGGGCGGCCTTGACGGTGATCGGGCAGGCGGCACAGGTCATGCCCGGCACCGACAGCTTCACGGTCTGCAAGGCCGCTAAGGCGGGCGTGCTGAGCAGGGCGAGTAGCGCGATGAAGGCGAAACGAGCTTTCATGGTAGATCTCCTTTTAATAGAACAAGGGCAAGACGTAGGGGAATACCAGGGCGATTAGCACCAGCAGCGATACGAGCCAGAAGATCGCCTTGTAGCCCGTCCTGACCCGTGGCACGGCACACACCTCTCCCGGCTGGCACTTTTCCACTGGCCGAAAGACGCGACGCCAGGCGAAGAACATCGCCACCAGCGCGACGCCGATAAAGAGCGGGCGATAGGGCTCCAGCGACGCCAGATTGCTGATCCAGGCGCCGGAAACGCCCAGCGTGATCAGAACCAGCGGGCCGAGGCAACACGCCGAGGCCAGGAGGGCCGCGACTCCTCCGGCGGCCAGGGGCCCTCGCCCCGTTTTAGGTGTCCGCATTGACGATTCTCCTTTCGGGATGGGGGGAGCTACGATAAGGTTACTTCCGTAGCTTGGTACGGAGTCAAGCATCATGAAGAGACATGCAGATAAAGTGGCGGACACCATGACCATTGGCGGCCTGGCCAAGGCGGCCGGCGTCAATGTCGAGACAATCCGCTATTACCAGCGACGAGGGCTATTATCGGAGCCCGAACGACCTCCCGGAGGTATTCGACGCTATAGTGCCGCCGATATCGACAGGTTGACGTTCGTGAAAACGGCGCAGCAGCTGGGCTTTAGTCTGGATGAGATCAGTGACCTACTTCGGCTGGAAGATGGCGCCCACTGTCAAGAAGCCAGTGCTCTCGCAGAGCACAAGTTAGGGGACGTTCGCGAGAAGATCGACAGGCTTGAAAGAATTGAGAAGGTGCTGAGCGAAATGGTCGACCGATGCCATGCACAACAAGGCAATATCACTTGCCCGCTAATTGCGTCATTGCATGAAGGGCTCAGAGAAGCAGAAGACCCAAGGGAGTAAATCACCTTCAGTTCGTAGAAAACAACGCGGTCAAAGAGTCGCAATCATCTATGGACCATGTCGACAAGGAAAGTTTGCATGACCAGCTTGCCTGACAACATCCTGCACCTTCCCGAGTACCACGTCCTAGCCACCAAGATGGAAGAGCATGATCTCCACTACCAGGTCGAAGCTCCTGAGCCTCTAGCTTGCGAGGAATGCGGCGTTGAGAGTGAGTTTGTCAGGTTCGGCAAGCGCGATGTGGCCTATCGCGACCTACCCATCCACGGAAGGCGGGTCACCCTCTGGGTGGTCCGTCGCCGCTACACCTGCCGGGCGTGTGGAAGGACGTTCCGGCCAGCTCTTCCGGAAATGGTAGACGATCACCGCATGACGCGGAGGCTTTACAACCACGTCGAGAAGGAAGCCTTCAATCACCCCTACGCCTACGTGGCTGATACCACGGGCCTCGACGAGAAGACTGTCCGCGAGATATTCAAGAAGAAGGCTGAGTTCCTGGCAGCCTGGCATCGCTTCGAGACACCCCGCTGCCTGGGGATCGACGAGCTGTACCTGAACCGCCGCTACCGCTGCATCCTGACCAACCTGGAGGAGCGTACCCTACTGGACCTGCTGCCCGGTCGCCAGCAGGACGCGGTGACGAGGCGCCTCATGAGCATGACCGAGCGCCACCAGGTCGAGATCGTCAGCATGGATATGTGGAAACCCTACCGCCGTGCTGTCCAGGCGGTGCTGCCGCAGGCTCGCATTGTGGTCGATAAGTTCCACGTCGTGCGAATGGCCAACGAGGCCTTGGAAAAGGTCCGCAAGGGGCTCAGGAAAAAGCTGACGTCCAACCAGCGCCGAACCCTCAAGGGTGACCGGAAGATCCTGCTGAAGCGCGCTCACGATGTCTCAGATCGCGAACGGCTCATCATGGAGACCTGGACAGGGGCATTCCCCCAGCTCTTGGCGGCCTACGAGCACAAGGAGCGGTTCTTCCACATCTGGGACGCCACAACCCGGCGTGACGCCGAGAAGGCGCTGACTGCCTGGATTGACGACATCCCACAGGGGCAAAAGGAGGTCTGGAAAGATCTCGTCAGTGCTATCAGTGGCTGGCATGAGGAGATGCTGACCTACTTCGAGACCGACATCCCGATCACCAACGCCTTCACGGAGTCAATCAACCGGCTGGCCAAGGATAAGAACCGCGATGGCCGTGGCTACTCATTCGAGGTGATGCGGGCCCGGATGCTCTACACCACCAAGCACAAGAAGAAGGTGCCGCAGACCAAGGAATCCCCCTTCCTGGGCAAGGCCACCATGACCTACAGCATGGGTCTTCCCGAGCCTGAGAAAAACTACGGCGTCGATCTATCAACCTTCTGGAAGAGTTAAGGGTTCGAAGGAGCAAGGGGCTCCATCTACCACTTAATCCGGATACCCGCCTTAACTAGTCAGGAACTTAGCCATCCATGCGCTTCCTCAAAACCTTACCTCAGCGAGACAACGGGCAGCCCGGCTTACCCGGGCTGCCAAAGGATTCCGCTAGTTATTTAGGCTGTCGCACAACACGCAGATACGGTGTCTTCTCGTCCCAGCCTTCGGGAAAGCGCTCTTTGGCTTCATCACTCGATAGTGAAGGGGAGATAATGACGTCCTCACCGCTCTGCCAATCCACGGGGGTCGCCACCTTGTGCGTGTCGGTCAGCTGAAGCGAGTCGATAACCCGTAGGATCTCGTCGACGTTGCGCCCGGTACTCGGCGGATAGGTCAGCATCAGGCGTATCTTCTTGCTGGGGTCGATGATGAAAACGGTGCGTACCGTCACCTTGGGATCGGCTTTGGGATGAATCATCCCGTACAGCTCAGCGACCACCTGATCGTCGTCGGCCAGCAACGGGTAGTTCAGCGCCGCACCCTGGGTGGTCTCGATATCCTTGGCCCAGCCGGTATGCGAATCCAGCGGATCGACGGACACACCGATCAGCTTGGCGCCACGCTTGTCGAACTCACTTTTGCGCTTGGCAAACGCGCCAAGCTCTGTCGTGCAGACAGGCGTATAGTCGGCCGGGTGAGAAAATAGCACGGCCCAGCTATCACCAAGCCATTCGTGGAAGCTGACGGTGCCTTCCGTTGATTCGACCGTGAAATCGGGGGCTGTCTCTCCAAGTTGCAATGCCATCACGCTATCCTCAGGTTAGATATTTGGAAGATGCAGCTTAAACGCTAATCCTTATACCCACCATAAGGTCAAGCCTCTTTTGAAAAGGCTACAGCCCAGCAGTCTGGCGTGTAGCTAATCAAACGATGTGCTTGCCTTAGGGCCAGATTAGGGTTTTAGAATCAAGGGCTGGACTCAGCCGGCCGACTCATGGCCCTCACTACCTCAGGAAGCGATAGCCCTTGGAATCTCTCTCTTCTATCGGTCTGATTGGCGCGTTTGCAGGTGGCTTGATCTCCTTCTTCTCGCCCTGCACGTTGCCGCTCTTGCCGGGCTACCTTTCCGTCGTCACGGGCGGCAGCGTCAACAAACGGGACAAGAAAATCGAGGCGCTGATACTGAGCGTTTTCTTTGTGACTGGCTTCACACTGGTATTCATCATCCTGGGGCTAGGTGCCAGCTCACTCAGTCAGCTCCTGCGAGGCTACCGTCAGGAGCTCAACTGGATCACAGGC
This sequence comes from Halomonas sp. THAF12, assembly GCF_009363675.1. Lineage (NCBI taxonomy): Bacteria > Pseudomonadati > Pseudomonadota > Gammaproteobacteria > Oceanospirillales > Halomonadaceae > Halomonas > Halomonas sp. THAF12. The sequence continues at coordinate 40,033 of NZ_CP045401.1, forward strand.
TCGGTGGTCATCCTGCTAGGGGCCTTCATGACCGGCCTGTTCAACGTCCCGATCTTTCAGCGTACCTTACAATTCAATCCTCGTTTTCAGGGCGGATCGCCGCTGTCGGCCACGGCCTTCGGCGTATCGTTCGCCATTGGCTGGACGCCCTGTATCGGCCCCATCCTCGGTGCGATTCTGATGGCTACCTCCAATGCCGCCAGTGCACAGCATGGAATGATCTATCTGAGCGTGTACTCCGCCGGGTTGGCGTTGCCCTTTCTGGCGAGTACGCTCTGCGTCAACAGCCTCAGCCGCCATAGCAAAAAGCTTGGCAGGTGGAGCGCCTACACCCGGCCGGTCGCCGGTATAATCCTGATTCTCATGGGCATCGCCATCGTCTCGGGCACCATGACACGGCTCTCCAGCTTCATGATCGGCCTGTTTCCCTCCCTGGCGACGCTGGGATAAGCGGGAATAGCGAAGCATGGCGGAAGCGAAACGTCTGACAGGGCGATACTGCGGTTGCAGCAGTAACCCAAGCTCGCATGCCGAGAAGCGCAATGAGTCGCCGCGACCAACACACCATGCATTCACAATGTCGCTGCAAGGTCCGGCGTGTCTCTGCTCAGCGCTTATTGCCTGAGCCAGCCCTACATAGTTGTTGTTTGCTCTCCTCGCTGATACCCGCCAGGATGCCGCAGGCACTGATTTCTCGTCCATCATTGCAACTCGCCCTCAGGGCAACGAGCTGTTTCTCAAGCGTCTGCAGTGCGGTTATCTGCGACCGCACATGAGAGATGTGGTCATCGAGCATGGCGTTGACGGCGGTACAAGGCTGGTGAGGGCCGTCCTGATAGCTCTGTAGCTCGCGAATCTCTGCCAGTGACAGGTCCAGGATTCGGCAGCGACGGATAAAGGCAAGCTGCTCGATATGCCGCTTCGTGTAGATACGGTAACCATTCTCCTGCCGGTCTGGCAATGGCAACAGGCCCCGCTGCTCGTAGAAGCGGATCGTCTGGGGGTCGACACCCGCTATCTGTGCTAACTGACCAATGCGCATCAGGCTTTCTCCTCAACGAATCATCTGTCCCATTGACCTTATGGTGGCTATATGGTTTTTAATACTAGCAATCTATGTTGGTTAACTGGAGCCGTATCGTGAGTAAATCCTGTGATGGCCCATGTGGCTGCGATGCAACGCCTGCAGCGGATACCGATATGCCGGTCTCTTCCGAAGCGTCAGGGGAATGGGTCAGCGTGTATGCCGTGCCGAAGATGGATTGCCCCTCAGAAGAACGGATGATCCGCTTGGCGCTGAACGGCTTTGATGAGATTCGAACGCTGTCCTTCGACTTGTCGAACCGTCGGTTGGAGGTCGTGCATGACGGCGAGGCTGAGCCCATTACCGCGAAACTAGCGACCTTGGGGCTAGGCGCCTCTCTTCAGGAAACCGTCATTGCCGACCCAGAGACAATCAGGGCCGCTGAGAGCTCGGCGGCTTCTGCCGCGCAAGAGTCCGGCACCCTGCGTTGGTTACTCGGTATCAATGCCGTCCTGTTCGTGGTGGAAATGACGACCGGCCTGATCGCGCACTCCACCGGCCTGATTGGAGAATCCCTGGACAATTTTGCCGATGCGGCCGTGTACGGGCTCGCCCTGTATGCCGTAGGGCACAGTGCGAAGATGCAGGTGCGTGCCGCGCATCTGGCAGGGGTACTGCAACTGATTTTGGCTATCGGCGTACTCGTCGAGGTGGTGCGACGCTTTGTTTTCGGTAGTGAGCCTGAATCGCTGATGATGATGGCGATTGCATTCGTCGCACTGATTGCCAATACCACCTGCCTGCTGATGATATCCAAGCATCGCGAGGGCGGTGCGCATATGAAGGCAAGCTGGATATTCTCGGCCAACGACGTGGTGATCAACATGGGCGTCATCGCCGCAGGCGCCCTGGTGGCGTGGACCGGATCCAATTATCCGGATCTGATTATCGGCAGCATCGCGGGGGTCATTGTGCTCAACGGTGCCAGGCGCATTCTGGCGCTCAAGGCGTGAAGCTGCGCAGCGCGTAGCTATCGCGATTAGAATTCTCGATCGAAGCGACTTTACGATCGATGCGCTAGGCCTGAACGCCGACGAGTAGCGCGAGGTCCGGAGCCAGGAAGATGATGGATAGTATCTGGCTGGTACTCGGCCTGGCGCTGCTTCCCGCGTTGGGAAACTTCAGTGGTGGGCTCGCTGCGGAGGCCTCCCGAACTACCGGGCGCCGTCTCAATTACGCCCTTCATGGCGCCGCCGGCCTCGTTATTGCGGTAGTGGCGGTGGAAATCATGCCACGCGTGCTGGAGGGCCTTTCAGCCTGGGTAATCGCCCTCGCTTTCGCGCTGGGTGGCATTGCTTACGTAGGCATCGAGAAGCTCGTTGAGAGTCTCCAGAAGCGGCAAGGTCAGCAGGGAGAAGGCGGTCAGACGAGTGTCTGGATGATCTATATCGCCGTGTCCATCGACCTGTTCAGCGATGGCCTCCTGATCGGGGCGGGGTCGGCGGTCTCACCGTCGGTCGCGATAATCCTGGCGGCGGGTCAGGTGCTCGCGGATGGCCCTGAGGGGTTCGCGATGATCGCCAACATGAAAGACAAAGGGATTCCCCGCAGCAAGCGCTTGCTGATCTCTGCCTCCTTAGCGGTTCCCGTACTCTCGGCAGCCGTCTTTGCTTACTTCGTACTCAGGAACCAGCCGGAGGCATTTAAGCTAGCGGCACTGACGTTCACGGCAGGCCTTCTCACGGTCGCTGCCATCGAAGATATGGTCTCCGAGGCTCACGAGAGCGGTGACGATACGCACATCTCACCGCTGGCTTTCATAGGCGGCTTCGTCCTGTTCGTTCTGGTATCAGCGGGCTTGGAAGGGGTGGTATCGCAAAGCTAACGTACTGCTCCCCAACACAGCCACTGTCGTGCTGGCCGAATACGAAGCAGCTCCCAGCTTACGGCGCACCTAGTCGAGTCCAGAAACATTCACTTTGCCACCCTGGCCAGCCGGCCGAATGAATTGACGCAGCTTGATTAAGCGGAGCAAGAAAGCATGAGCCACAGGGTTGATCCTGGATTCGGAGGCGAGAATGGCGGGTGATAAATACGCGCTACCCTCTGGCCTATACATTGGCGTGCGCCACAAGTCGCTTCTAACAGGGGTGATGGCCCTGCTTGCCGGAGGCGCCATGCCGCTTGCCTTTGCCCCTGTGGGCTGGGCATGGCTGGCGGTAATTGCTCTGGCAGCATTTTTTGCCCTGACCTCGCAGCCCTCAAGACGTCAAGCTCTATGGTCGGCCTACCTCTTTGGCCTTGGTTACTTCGGCGTAGGAATCTCCTGGGTCTTTATCAGCATCAGCCAGTACGGCAATGGCGCGGAGCTATGGTGATTTCTGGTGTACGGGAGGAGGTAGGAAGGGTGGCGTATCCTGTTGATTGATCACGACCAAGATCTCAATCAACAAGAGCGGATACGCCATGACCGATTCTACTCTCCGAGCCCTGTCGCAGCCAGAACCCGAGACCTCTGACCCGTTGCACGAATTGTTGCGCCAAGGGGCACGAGACCTGATCGCCAAGGCCGTGGAGGCCGAGTTGGCCACCTTCCTGGCTCAGTATGCCGACACGACTCTGGAGGACGGTCGGCAGGCGGTGGTACGCAACGGCTATCTGCCGGAGCGCACCGTGCAGACTGGCATCGGTGACGTCACCGTCAAGGTGCCCAAGGTGCGGGACCGAAGTGGCGGCCAGGCCTGCTTCAACAGCACCCTGTTGCCGCCCTACTTGAAACGGGCCCGTAGCGTCGAGGAGCTGATTCCCTGGCTCTATCTCAAGGGCGTCTCCACCGGCGACTATCAGGAGGCCCTGTCGGCCCTGCTGGGTGACCAGGCGAAGGGGCTGTCGGCCAACACGGTCTCGCGACTGAAGGCCCAGTGGCTCGACGAGCACAAGGTCTGGTGTCAGCGGGACCTGGCGGACCGCCGCTATGTGTACTGGTGGGCCGATGGCGTCTACAGCAATGTGCGGTTGGATGACCGCCTCTGTCTGCTGGTGATCATCGGCGTCACGGCGCATGGCCGCAAGGAACTGGTCGCCGTCGAGGATGGCCATCGCGAGTCGGAAGCCAGTTGGAAAGAACTGCTCACGGGCCTGCGAGAGCGTGGCCTGACAGAGGCCCCCAGGCTGGCGATCGGTGATGGTGCGCTCGGTTTCTGGAAGGCGCTGAGCAAGGTCTATCCGACCACGGCGCACCAACGTTGCTGGGTCCACAAGACGGCCAATGTGCTGAACAAGCTGCCCAAGTCGGTGCAGCCCAAGATCAAGGCCGACCTTCACGAGATCTGGATGGCCGAGACGCGCGAGGCGGCCCATCAGGCCTTCGACCGCACGCTGAAGCGCTTCGGCGCCAAATACCCCCAGGCGATGGAATGCCTGGCCAAGGATCGGGACGAGCTGCTGGCGTTCTATGACTTCCCGGCAGAGCATTGGGTGCACATCCGCACCACCAACCCGATCGAGTCGACCTTCGCCACGGTCCGCCTGAGGACCAAGCGCAGCCGGAACTGCGGCTCTCGGGACACGACCCTGGCGATGGTCTTCAAACTGCTCCAGACCGCCCAGAAACGCTGGAGGCGGATCAAGCACTTCCAGAAGTTGGAGCTGGTCGTCAGCAACGTCAAGTTCCAGGACGGGGAGCAGGTAGCCGATCAGTCAGACAGGAATGCGGCCTGACCGTCATCCACCAGATTTGACAATAACTCAATGGCCCCGTGGTGGCGGTGTTAGCCACGGCGGCCTTTGTCTCGCTGCTCGCCCTCTTTCCATGGGGCGTCGTGTATCTCGTGCGCCGCCTGCGCCCTGAGATGGACGCAATGACGCTCTGGCTAGGACTACCGGCGGCATGGGTGCTGAGTGAATGGATGCGCACCTGGTTCTTGACCGGCTTTCCCTGGCTCTTCATTGGCTACAGCCAAACCGACACCACATTTGCCACCATCGCCCCCGTCTTTGGCGTACTTGGCGTGAGTTTTCTGGTGGCGCTGCTCGCTGGCGGGCTTGCCTGGGTTATCCTGGGGCCAAGCCTGCGCCGTGCTGCGGTAGTCGGTGCCGTGTTAGTCGCTACCCTCGCCGGCTTGCAACTGCTGGATCGTGAATGGACGCAGCCAGCCGCTGACCCAATCGATGTCGTCCTATTGCAAGGAAACATCGCGCAAGACAAGAAATGGGACCCGAGCTACCGGGACATCACACTTGAGCGCTATCAGGCGCTTACCGCGCAGCATCTCGGGGCCGACATCGTGATCTGGCCAGAAGCGGCAATCCCGATGTGGCATGACCAGGCCAAAGAGTATCTTGCTGAGCTTGAGGCGTTAGCCGATCAGGCAGGCACATCGTTAATGATTGGCGTCCCGGTACGCGAGGCGGAGGGCCGTACCTACAACGCCGTGGTAAGCCTCTCCGATCCCTCAGGCTTCTACTACAAACGCCACCTGGTGCCCTTCGGTGAATATGTTCCGTTTCGGGATCTTTTGGGGTCGGCCCTCGACGTGCTCGGGGCGCCCATGTCCGACTTCACACCGGGACGGGAAGCGCACGTCCTGAATGCAGCAGGGGTGCCCGTAGGGGCACTCATCTGCTACGAGGCGGTCTTTGGTGCCGAAGTCACTGAGCTTCTGCCCGAAGCGCAGTTACTGGTGAATGTCAGCAACGATGCCTGGTTCGGCAGCTCGCTCGGCCCCCTCCAGCATTTCCAGATGGCACGCATGCGTGCCATCGAAACCGGACGTGACCTTCTTCGAGCCACGAACACCGGTATCACAGCAGCCATCAATCATGAGGGCAAAGTGCTCAAGCGTGCTCCGCAGTTCGAAGTGGCCACCCTCAGCGCCGAAGTGACACCGCGAACTGGCGCGTCCCCTTATGTGCGCTGGCGGGATTGGCCTGTCCTTGGCCTGACCGCACTCGGACTCGGCCTGCTCCTGCTCCGTCGAATTCGTCGGCATCATCGGTTGGGTACATGACGCTTGTTATTTAGCAGCGAGCAAATTCTAGATTGGGTCAGGAGGAAGGGGATATGTCTACTTATGGCAGTCGGCTCGCAGAGAAAGCCCACGAGCCGGGAAAGGCGATGCGCTGGCTGTGGCTCTCGCTCCTGTTACTGTTTGTCGATCAGGCGAGCAAGTACCTTGCCAGCACCATGCTAGCGCATGGTGAAAGCGTGCCTGCCGCACCCTTCTTCAATTGGGTCCACCGCCACAATACGGGGGCGGCCTTCAGCTTTCTCGCGGATGTCGGCGGTTGGCAGCAGCCGCTTTTCATCGGACTGGCCCTGGTTATCTCGATATTACTGGTGTACTGGCTTTGGCGTTCACCACGCGTACTGAGTTATCGGCTCGCCCTCAGTGCGATCCTCGGCGGCGCGTTGGGCAATGTCGCAGATCGCTTGCGGTTAGGCTACGTAGAGGATGAGTTATTGTCAAATCTGGTGGATGACGGTCAGGCCGCATTCCTGTCTGACTGATCGGCTACCTGCTCCCCGTCCTGGAACTTGACGTTGCTGACGACCAGCTCCAACTTCTGGAAGTGCTTGATCCGCCTCCAGCGTTTCTGGGCGGTCTGGAGCAGTTTGAAGACCATCGCCAGGGTCGTGTCCCGAGAGCCGCAGTTCCGGCTGCGCTTGGTCCTCAGGCGGACCGTGGCGAAGGTCGACTCGATCGGGTTGGTGGTGCGGATGTGCACCCAATGCTCTGCCGGGAAGTCATAGAACGCCAGCAGCTCGTCCCGATCCTTGGCCAGGCATTCCATCGCCTGGGGGTATTTGGCGCCGAAGCGCTTCAGCGTGCGGTCGAAGGCCTGATGGGCCGCCTCGCGCGTCTCGGCCATCCAGATCTCGTGAAGGTCGGCCTTGATCTTGGGCTGCACCGACTTGGGCAGCTTGTTCAGCACATTGGCCGTCTTGTGGACCCAGCAACGTTGGTGCGCCGTGGTCGGATAGACCTTGCTCAGCGCCTTCCAGAAACCGAGCGCACCATCACCGATCGCCAGCCTGGGGGCCTCTGTCAGGCCACGCTCTCGCAGGCCCGTGAGCAGTTCTTTCCAACTGGCTTCCGACTCGCGATGGCCATCCTCGACGGCGACCAGTTCCTTGCGGCCATGCGCCGTGACGCCGATGATCACCAGCAGACAGAGGCGGTCATCCAACCGCACATTGCTGTAGACGCCATCGGCCCACCAGTACACATAGCGGCGGTCCGCCAGGTCCCGCTGACACCAGACCTTGTGCTCGTCGAGCCACTGGGCCTTCAGTCGCGAGACCGTGTTGGCCGACAGCCCCTTCGCCTGGTCACCCAGCAGGGCCGACAGGGCCTCCTGATAGTCGCCGGTGGAGACGCCCTTGAGATAGAGCCAGGGAATCAGCTCCTCGACGCTACGGGCCCGTTTCAAGTAGGGCGGCAACAGGGTGCTGTTGAAGCAGGCCTGGCCGCCACTTCGGTCCCGCACCTTGGGCACCTTGACGGTGACGTCACCGATGCCAGTCTGCACGGTGCGCTCCGGCAGATAGCCGTTGCGTACCACCGCCTGCCGACCGTCCTCCAGAGTCGTGTCGGCATACTGAGCCAGGAAGGTGGCCAACTCGGCCTCCACGGCCTTGGCGATCAGGTCTCGTGCCCCTTGGCGCAACAATTCGTGCAACGGGTCAGAGGTCTCGGGTTCTGGCTGCGACAGGGCTCGGAGAGTAGAATCGGTCATGGCGTATCCGCTCTTGTTGATTGAGATCTTGGTCGTGATCAATCAACAGGATACGCCACCCTTCCTACCTCCTCCCGTACACCAGAAATCACCATAGCTC
>NZ_CP045402.1:0-23068 GCF_009363675.1 Halomonas sp. THAF12
TCTACTTATTAAAATGATGATTTGAGGAAGTAGAGGCGGTGGCCACCTGAGCCAGGACCCGCGAGGAGTCTGACGTAATCAGAGAGGGGCGGACGCTTCGCCCGCCCTGGCGCTGGCTTCAGACCGGGAAGCCATGGTGGCTACCGTCAGGTAGCTCGACATCCAGACGGACTCGGCCGCCTACTGCCTCAACGTAGCGTTTGATCGAGCTCAGGCGAAGATCTTGCCCGCCCTTCTCCATGCCGGCGACAGTCGGTTGCCTGACGCCCATAGCGTCTGCCATCTGAGCCTGAGTCATCTCTACGAGACGGCGGACCTCCGAGAGTCGCAGTTCCAGCAGCATCTCGTCGGCTTTCGCTTTCGCAGCCGCAACGACTTCCGGTTTCTCGTTGGCCAGAAGCTGTTCCAGTTTGCGTGCCATCGTTTTCACCTCACTTCAGTGATTCCAGGTGCGCGGCGTATTCCCGATCAGCTATTGGAATCATCTCATCATAAAAGCGTTTCTCATTCCCACCCTTGTCCCCGGCGCAAAGCAGCAGGCCGGTTCGGTTGGGATCAAACGCGAAAAAGGCCCTGAAGGGCTTGCCCTGGCTCTGGATCCGCAACTCTTTCATGTTGGGATACCGGGAGCCGTTCACGGTGTCAGCATGCGGGCGTGACAACATCGGCCCCTTCTCCTGGAGTAACAGCATCGATGCCAGGACGTTCTCGCGATCAACGTCATCCAGCGAGTAATACCAGTCTTCAAATGTCTCGGTTTGTTCTATCGACCACATCGGCTACCTCTTTTTCTGTTTATAGGTTATATCCTATATAGGTCTTGGCCTATTGTAAAGCCCTTAATGGTCCCGGGCGCATCGATCCCGCTCGCCCACGCAGCAGCGGGGGCCTGTTCCGTCCAGAACCCTGCCGGCAACGGTGGGGCGCCTCTGCGTCTGGCCGCCATCAAGACTTCATTGCTTCAAATACTCATTTACTCATATGGGCAAATGAGCGCCTCACGGCACCTGTGGTGGCTTGGGCGGATCGCCAGGCCTGCCCGTCGCCTGCCAAAGCAGCCGCACTGCATACCAGTGGTCGCGGGCGGTGGTAGGCGCGAAGCCTTGGGCTCTGAAGTAGGCGTAGATGTGCGCCTTGCCGATCTGACGGGGATCGCAGCCGCACCAGGTCGCGAAGGCCTCCGCGCGCTTCACCTGCCGGCGCCTGGCAGCCTTGCCGCCCTTGCGGGCGTGGAGGTTGAGCCGGTGCCGGACCTCTGCCGGTAGCCTCATGCTGCCCTCCCGATGTAGGCCGTCATGATCGCCACGCGGCTGTGACCCAACTCCTTGGCGATCGCCAGGCGTGCCGCTCGATCCGCTTCCCGGCTGGCCTGGCCGCCCAGCATCGGCGGCTGGTGACCGGTGAGCTGCTGGCACCGCTCGGCGGCGTAGGCGGCCCGCAGCTCGTGAAGGCGCCCGATGCCCGCGGCTTGGAGCGCCTCTCGGGCATCGCGTAGGCCGCCCTCTCGCCATTCCCGCCAGTTCTGTTCCGGTGGAACAAGGCTCCGGGCCCCGCCTTGGGCATCGTCGGCCCTGGTCAGGGCCGCGACTTGCTGTTGTGTCGTGACAGGGACCGTGCGCTCCCGGCCGCCCTTGGTGCCGCTGGTGATCGTGACCTGGTCAGCCTGCTGGGCCTGCCTCAGTGCTGCTCGAGCGTCGATCAGTGAGGCCTCTTTGCTGCGCAGGCCCAACTCCCGGGCCAGCTCCACCACCGCGGCGCCGCGTTCATTCCCGCTGGTGCGCAGGGTGTCGGCGACGGTGGCCACGGTGCCGCGCTCGACGCCCTGGGGCGCTTCCTGCCGCACATTCGAGCGCTTCTCGATGCCGCAGTCCTTGGTGGGGCTGACGCTCTGCCACCGTCCCTGGCTGGCCAGCCGCATGACGCTATTCACCGCCGACACGAGGTTCTGCCCGTAGCTGGCCGACAGCTCGCCAGCGGCGACGCGCTCGGCGATACCTTGGCCATAGGCGGCCACGTGCTGCGCTGTGACGTGTTCCATGCGCCGGATGCCCTCTTGCCTGGCATAGGCGGCGAACGCCTGCCAGCGGTCGCCCAGCGCCGCCGCAGACGCATACGAGGCGACGCCCTCCCGGGCCGCGCGGTTGGCGGCGAAGGTCCCCGCCTTGGCGAGATCCCGTGTTCGCAAGCCGAAGTTGTTGGCCTTGGCCATGCCCTCCTCCTGTTCCTGGTGCTCCTGGTCGACCCCATCCCCCGCCGTTGGCGGTAAGTGATTCGCTGCGTTGAGGCACGCGCAAGCCTTGGGGTAGCCGCTTGTTTCACGCCGGCGGCAGATCGGCGGACTGGTATCGCGTGTGTGGTGACGGGATCTCATCGGGTGCTATGGCGCGGGGGATGCGCGCGCCGGCAGCGTCAGGCGCTGCCAGCTCCGGCGTAGGCCAAGGGCCCGGCCCTTGCGAAGGGCCGCCCGAGATCGTCGTCACGTCGCCGTGTCCTGCTGGCACAGGGACGGCGTTTCAGGTCATGCGGCGTTGCGCCGCTGGTATTCATGGGGAAGTCAGTTCGCCGGTTTTCGTCCGGCGAGCGTGAAGCCGAGAGGCCCGTGAATAGCGGGCTCCCGGGGTGGTAGGCCCATGCGTCTCTGTGCTGACGCGACAGAGACGCATGGGCAGGACGGCGGCGCCCTTGGCTGGGCGGCGTGCGGGTCGCGAAGAGCGCCCGGGCGTCGGCGGTGAATTGCCTGTGACGCGCCCGGAAGCACTCCAGCGAACACGCACACCACGCCAGCGGCGGAGCGGGCCGTCTTGGATCACGGCCGCGATGGGCCGGGGAGGTCATCCAGCAGCGGGCAGGGCCCACGACTGGAGGAGGTCATTCGCCTGGCAGGGCGAAGCGTGCGGCATGGCCGCAGGGGATCATCCGCCTTGGGGATGGCGGCGGGGAGGCTCGAGGTCGGGTTCAGATGCGACAGGGTGCCGTTGAGAGGGCGCACCTTGGGCATAGTGCCGACGCAGGCAGGCGCGAGCGAAGGCGGTTCAGGTCATCCGCCGGAAGCGGAGCAGGGCACGAAGCCCGGTTCAGCAGGGCACGAGGGCCGAGGAGAAAATGCTGTGCGGAGTTTCGGGGCCAGCTACCCCGTCGCCCGTGGGCGAGACTGCATAGTCCGAATTGGTAACGAGGCCGGCATCCCCGGTCGCCATCGGCGACATCAGCATGGTCAGGCTATCGCGGTCTCGAGGCGCTGTGAAGTCCACCGTGAACGGATTATCCGGGCCCGGCCGTGCCGTCGCCGGATGAGCCGGCGCCGGCTTATCCCCCACAAGCAAGTATTGAGGGGTAGCAAGGGTTGAAAGGGCAGGAAGCATTGATGAATAGCAATGCGAGCGCCTCGTCTCGCGCCCCTGTGGCTGCGTGAGCGCCGATAAGGGGATGGGGTAGGCCAATGGTCGGTTTGAGAGGTGCGCAGCTCATAGCGCCTTGTGCGGCGCCTTTGGGGCGAATCGGCAATGTCATTGCCCATGAAGACCCACGAGCACCCACCCCTGTAACGATGGTTCCGAAGGCACCAACAGCGGTAGTAGACTGATTCGAGTCGGGTTCTTGGCGCTGGCACGCCGGAGCCCGAAAGCGAAAGACCCCCGGTGCTGGCAACACCGAGGGTCTGGAGTGGGGCTGAGAAGCCCGCATGTCTCGCAACGCGGCGCCCTGAGGGAGGGCAGCTCGCCGCGTTGGATTCCCCGCCTTGGCTGGTGGGGCATATCAACAACGTGATCGCTTTGAGGGCCGTTCAGCCGTCTAGCCATCACCACGATGCCGCTTGTGCGTCACCGCTTCGTCCATGATAGCGGCGGCAGCCGGGCGGCTCAACGATTTGAGGAGCCAACGGCAATGGAGGCCGTGAGCCATTTCGCCGAAACGCTGCCGGCGCGCCCACGCTGCGCGAACGATCCGGCCGTCGACAACCGGATCCGCATCCGGAGCAAAGCGCTGGGCTATCGCCTTATCGAGCCCAACACCGCCGGCATGGTCCGGTGGCTGATGTTCGATGTCGACCGCCCCGAGGCCGTGCTGGACTGGGAAGACCGCCGCGTGCCGGCGCCCACCCTGACCTGCCAGAACCCCGAGAACGGCCATGCGCACCTGCTGTATGCCCTGACCGTCCCCGTGGCGCGCACCAATGCCGCCCGGCTGGGACCGCTGCGCTATGCCGAGACCGTCGAGCGCAGCCTGAGAGCCGCGCTACAGGCTGACCGCGGCTATGCCCGCACCCTGGTCAAGAATCCGCTTCACGCCCATTGGCGCGTCCACCAGTGGGCCGATGCCTACGCCCTGGGCGAGCTGGCCGACGAGCTGACGCTGATCCCCTTCGAGAAGGCCGCGAATGACGAGATCGCCGGTCTGGGGCGCAACTGCGAGACCTTCGAGCGGCTGAGGCATCACGCCTACCGGGCCGTGCGCGACTTCTGGGGGCCGGGCGGCGAAGAGCGCTTCAAGGCGCACCTGGTCGAGGTGGCCGGCGACATCCAGGGCGCATTCACGACGCCGCTGCCGGCCAAGGAAGTCGAAGGCATCGCCCGGAGCGTGGCCAAGTGGACGTGGAAGCGGTTCAGCCCGGAGACCTTCAGGGACTTCGTGGAGCGCACGCACACACCCGAGATTCAAGCCAAGCGGGGCCGCAAGGGTGGCAAGGCCAAGGGTGCCAAGCGTCGTGAGGAGCTGATGCCGCGCGTGCTCGAGCTCGTCGGCCAGGGCAAGTCGCAGCGGGAAGTGGCCAACCTGGTTGGAGTGCCTCAGAAGACGGTGAGTCGCTGGTTGAAGCGGTCAGGCTGACAGGGTGAGTCAATAGCCTATATCAGATAGGGCACCCGTAGGGTGGGGGTTGGGCTGGTAGAAGCACTGGACCTAGAGGGTGTAGGGCACCAAGCGCGCCCCTTCGGAATGCAGCAAAATGAACCGAAATGCCACAGATTGCGGCGCGGGCGAATGGCAGGATGTGCGGCGTACCCCTACGCCACGAGTGGCTGTCGGTGCGCCGCGGGTGTCCTGCTCTGCGAGGCTGGCACGCTCCGCGCGTTGTGACGTGAACGTGCCGCCAGACGTGATCGTGAAGTGCGCCCTGATGTCGGCCTGCCACCCCGGACAGGGTATGCCGACGTGCGTACACCTGCTGCCGTCAGGTGCGCGGGACGTCGGCGCCCGATACCGGATTCCGGCAGGGTCGGAAATAAATCCGAGGGTCCCCCCACCATTCTGCAGAACGCCCAGAGTGAGTTACGGGGCTTCAGTCTGGCTCGCTGATCGACCATAGGGCTCTTCAGCTGGCGACAGACCGCCCGTAGTGGCGTCCTACCCTCTGCCTGAAAGGCCATAGGGCCTTCCCCTCCTGGTGCAGAACCGCCGTAGTGCCTGCCTCCCGCCGTGCTGCCCATCCGTAGGGGGTCACAGCCGATGTGATCCCTGGTCGCTGGTTGGAAACCACCAATTTTTTCGCTGCCGAGCCGCAAACACACCGTGTTGGACCCCTTATAGAGATGCGAGGGCGGCGGACATGCCGGCCCTCTGGATCTCGACCACGACACGGAGGGCCATCATGGCAGCTCGCACGAAGACCACCCGCAACAACGCCGTCATCCGCGCGACGAAGCTCAACCGCCACAAGCTGGGGGGCAGTGCCGCTCATACCTGGCGCACGATGTCGGTACCACACGCCGACCCGGAGCGGACGCACCTCAACGAAGACTGGCGGCCGGCGTCGGGCCCTGACCAGCTGCGTGCCGCGATCCGTGGGCGCCTGGCCTTCGCCGACAACGTGGCCGCTGACTCGGTGCGGGCCATCGAATACGTGGTGACGGGCCCTCATGAGGTGTTCGCCGAGCAGGGAGGCCCCGTGGAGTGGAGACGCTACTTCAGCGACGCCCTAGCCTTCCTGGAGGCTCGCCACGGTGCCGAGAACATCGTCGGGGTGAACGTCCAGCTCGATGAGCGCACGCCCCACCTGGTGGTCTACGCGGTGCCACTGGTGGACTACCCGGCGACCACGCGCACGCGCAACGTCATCCTGGGGAAGCAAGGTGGCGAGTGGGTCCGGGGCCCGAAGACCTTCGACGTGCCGGCTCGCACGGCGTTGAGCGCGACGCACTTCATGGGCCGCCGTGACCAGCTTCGCGAGCTCCAGACGAGGTTCGCCGAGGAGGTGGCCACCCCGCATGGTTTGCGCCGGGGACTTCGCCACTCCGCGGCGACACATGTCACCACCAAGGCGTATCACCAAGCGTTGGCCCGTGGCCTGGCCGAGAACCTGAGCCTGTCGCCTGACGACCTGACCCGCCAGGGGCTGCTGTGGGGCCGTGAGAGCCCCGAAGAGCACGCCGCCCGGGTGACGAACTTCGTGGTTGAGCACTACGCACCTACGGTGGCCAGGGCGGCGACGGCCGACCTTGATCGCCGCCGCGCGGACGAGATGGAAGAGACAGCTCGGCGCACGGAGGCCGCCCTGGAGAAGGAGCGTGAAGCCCACCGGCAGACTCGGGAGCGCCTGACGGCTCTGGCAGGCGGCTTGTCCGCGGAGGAAGTCGCCAAGATCGAGGGGTTCGCCCGGAAGTGCCGCCGGCAACGTCGTGAGGCCGAAGAGGCTCGCAAGCGTGAGGAGGCCCAACGGCAGGAAGCGGAGCGCAAGGAGCGTCAGCGCCTCGAGGACGAGCGAGCTGCCCGGCTGCTTCGCCTGACCCCCGAGGCCCTGGCCCGGCTGGAGAGCGGCGAGCGCGTGCGTGCGTGGCGCTTGGCAGTGAAGCGCGATGACCTGGAGGCGACGCTGGGCGCCTGGGCAGAGAGCGGCCTGTTCGAGGTGGACGGCACCCTGACGCCGAAGGGGCGCGCCCTGATCGAGGGGGAGGCTCCCAAGGCGCCGGAGAGTGGCCCTGCCCGCGAGGCGACCCCGGCGAAGCCCTGGCCGGGCATGTCGTCACGCTCGCCGTTCGAGCGCTGAGCGAAGGAACTTCCCTTCCTTTCTTTTTGTCCATACAATTAAATCCATGATCATCGACTTCGATCCCAACAAGAGCGCCAGGAACGAGCGCGAGAGAGGCCTCCCCTTCACGGAGGTCGAGCGCTTCGACTGGGAAGGGGCGGTGTTCTCGGAAGACAACCGTTTCGAGTACCCGGAGCGTCGCTTCATCGCCATGGGGAAGATCGGTCAGCGCGTCCATGTAGTGTGTTTCACGCCGATCGAGGACGGGATCCGAGTCATCAGCCTGAGGAAGGCCAACCCACGGGAGGTACGCCGCTATGAAAACGCGACTCACGGATAAGGACGGCGAGGTCCGCGAGCTCACCGACGCCGACGTGAAGCGTATGCGTCCCATGTCGGAGGTTCTGCCCGCCAACCTTCAGCGCACCATCGGCCAGCGTGGCAAGCAGCACGCGCCGACGAAGGTGAAGACCTCGATTCGCCTCTCCCAAGAGGTGATCGAGCACTTCAAGGAGGAAGGCGAAGGCTGGCAACGCCGCATCGACCAGGCCTTGAAGCAGTACATTCGCGAGCATGGCCACGGGCACGGCTGACCTTTCAGCTCAGCCCCGAACCTGCGAGGAAGCCGCCCATCGAGGCGGCTTTCTTTTTTGCGTTAAAGCGTTATTTCGTTATTGCGTTATACTGTCAGGGACATCCCATCGGGTGGCGCTTTCCTGACATAGAGCGGCCCCACTCGTAACGCTTTGACGAATTAACGCAATAACGCAAGGAGGGACAGACGCCATGGGCTACATCATCGGCGTGGTGAGCCAGAAGGGCGGGGTGGGCAAGTCCACTGTGGCCCGGGCCATTGCCACGACCTACGCCGCCGCCGACTGGAACGTGAAGATCGGCGACCTCGACATCAACCAGTCCACCAGCTTCACCTGGCTTCAGCGCCGGTTGGGCCGAGGTGTTGAGCCCGTGGTGGCCGTCGAGACATTCGGCACCGTGGGGCAGGCCCTGAAAATTGCCGACGCCTATGACCTCATGGTGTTGGACGGTGCCCCGCACGCGACGCGAGCGACCGCCGAGATCGGACAGAAATCGCACCTGTTGGTGTTGCCGTCGGGCCTGTCCCTGGATGACCTAGAGCCCACGGTGATCCTGGCCAACACCCTGGTCAGCGAGCACGGCGTGCCGGTGGAGCGCATCGCCATTGCGCTGAGCCGAGTCGGCGACAGCCCTCGCGAGCTCGAGGAGGCCCGCGCCTACCTGGAGGCGACTCCCTACCACGTGCTCGACTCGCAGATACCGGAGAAGACCGCCCTTCGTCGTGCACAGGACGGCGGCCTGTCCGTGGTGGAGACCCCGTACAAGGGGCCGCGTGAGCAGGCGGATCGCCTGATTCAGGCCATCATCGACCGCCTAGAATCTGTGACGAATTAACGAAATAACGCTTTAACGCAAGGAGTCGCCGACATGGCCGCACCCAGCAAGAAGCCTGGCAGCAAGGGGCTTCCCCCGCAGCCGACGCAGACCGCCCACGTGGTGGGCAACCACACCAGTAAGCCTGAGGCCGGCGCCACGGTGCCCTGTAACTTCCGGGTAGATCCCGAGTTCAAGAAGCGCCTGAAGACGTTCGCTGCGACACACGACATGAGCATGGTTGAGGTGTTCGAGACGGCCGTGAACGAGTACATGGAGCGCAAGGGCGGGGCCTGAAGTGTGCCGAATCGCTCGTTTTCAAAAAATCACAAAATCACGTTTTGACGATTTCACAAAATCGCGCTATGGTGAAGCCATGACAACAGCACGGCGAGACGCCCACCCCATGACACTGAAGAAGCCGGTTACCGAGCGCGCCCTGATGGCCAGGCTGAATCGCCGGCTGAAGAAGGACGGAAGGAAGGTCCATAAGACACCGCCGAGTGCTCAGCAAGAGCTTGGCACCTGGCATGTCGTCAATATGGAGCAAGGCACGATCGCCGATCACGGCATCGAGGACCTGGAGAAGTTTGCAAGAGAGGAAGGAGTCTTGAAGCCGTTCGAAGCCCTAGAGGGCTGAACGAAAAAGGCCCCGCGACGGGTGGAGCCGTCCGGAGCCATGACACCGCGCCAAACCTTGGGAGGAAGCGCAATGCATGTACATGATAAGCCCCGCCGTGTGCGCGTGGGAACCCTGACCCGCCGACAGCTGGCCGCCCTGGTCGAGGTCCTGACCCCGTACAGCGCCGAGCCCGTCACCGCCCCCGTCATGGAGCTGGCCACCAGGCTGGCCCGCGTCGAGACCGCCAACGCCAGCATGGAGGCCGCCCAATGAAACGCCTGTCACGTGAAGCCCAGGAACGCCTCGACGACGCCTATGACGCTCTGCGGCTTGAGTTGGCCGGCGGGCCGACGGCCGAGCAGACGCTGAAGCGCCGGGAATCCACTGAAACTCGCATCCAGAGGGCGGCCTGATGAAAACCACGATCATATTCGACAGCAGCCTGATCGCGGATCCTGAGCAGCGCGCGAGCGTCGAGGAGTCGCCGGGGTTCGAGCTGGCCAACCTGCTTCGCACACTGGCTGATGAATGCGACCGCAAGGCAGGACTGCCCATGTCTCGGGCGTTGCGGCTCGACAGCGGCCCCATTGTCGGCGAGGTGGCCACGGAGCAGGCGTGGGGCGACCAGGACGAACTGGTGTTCCTGACCACGCAGGACGTCATCGCCAAGACAGGCCTGCCCAGCACTACGCTTCAGCGCCGCCGCGAGAACGACCCGACTTTCCCCAAGCCGGTCGTGCTGAGCCGGGCCGCCGGTCGGGCTCGCATGATTCGCTGGGTCGAAGCCGAGGTAGAGGCCTGGATGCGGCAGCAGGCGATGTGTCGCCTGGAGGCAGCGGAGGACATCGAGGCATGATTCCCCTGATTGAGCTGCTGAGTGTGGTTACCGTGCTGGCCCTGGTGACGCCGGGGCTGGTGGAGTTCGACAAACGAGTCATGGAGCGCCGTCATGCGTCTTGAGCAATTGGGCAACGATGATCAGCTGATCGTCTGCGAATCCGAGAGGGACGCCAACCGTGCGGCTCTGCTGCTGGAGGCCGTCATCACCCGCGACGGGGTGGACCGGCTCCACGCCCATGACCGGGCCGCGATCGAGGCGGCCCACGGCATCCTGTCCGGCTTGGTGGAGCGTCTCGAGGAGCGTCAGGAGTTGTGGGACGAAGAACTGGCGTCCCGCTGGAATCTGGCGGAGCAGGCCGGCGTGGTGAAAGCGTCCAGCAAGGTCAGGGCCGGCAACCGGCCTGCCTATGAGGCCAACTACGTGCTGGGCACCACCTCCGTTCTGTTTCGCCGGCCGGGCGATGACGACATGCTGCCGTACGACTGCTACCCCATGGAAATGGCGTCCAGCGTGCTGCCGCTCGTCGAGCGCATGGCCCTGAACCCGAAGCTGACGCCGAAGGCGAGCGGTGCCGAGGAGGTGGGGGCATGACCACGATGAAGGCTGAGCGTCTGCCCGTCGCGCCTCTGGAGGCCTACCGCCAAAGGGCGGAATCCCGCCCCCTGCGCTCCAAGCGAGCGCTGCGGGACATGCTGCGAGCCGCGGATAGCATTCGAGCCGCGGGATTTCGCCAGACAGAGGGGAAGGGCCGATGACAATGATCGAGCAACGCCACTTCGACGAAGCCGAGCGCATGCTGGCTGATGGTCGGGGCAGACACAGCGAGGCGTTCCATGAGGGCCGGTGCTATGCCCTGGCCTGGTGCCTTGCGGGCAAGCCCACACCGACGCCGGAGCGCAACCGGGAGACGGCCTGTCGCTATGAGCGTGGCACGGCCGAGTGCGACGCCTGGAACAGCGGCTGGCACGCCGGCCACCGGCTGGCCGTCAATCTGCGCATCGTGGCGACACCTGGCGTGATCCACGAGTTCCCGCTCGAGCAGGGCGGGTCGGTAGTTGTCAGGGAGCCCGAGCTGGGCGCCTACACTTGGGAGATAGTCGACGAGGCCGGCGAGATACTGCGCGAGGCCGGCGGCTATCCGTCGCTGGCGACAGTGCTGCGTGACGCCCTGGGAGAGGTGATGGCGCCGCGGCCATCGCCGGAGCCAGCCCTCGCTGCCGACGATGAGCGGCTGGCCGCCGAGTTCGGGCGTTATGGTCCCACAGAGGCAACCTGCGCCTGGCTGCCCCGGGAGGCTGCCGAGTTCGTGGCCCTGGTGAAGACGGGGCGTGTCGCGGATCCACAGAAAGCGGCCCTGGCATGGCTGATGATGCGCCATGACGAGGTGCTGCTGTCGGACGATCCAGAGCGCAGCGAGTCGCCGGTGATCGTCAGTCGCCATATCGGCGAGCTATGCGACGCCGGCGCCGAGGCGGTGATCGACGTGGAAGAGGCGCAGGCCCGTGCCCTGATGTTCCGCGCGAACATCGAGAACGACTGAGCGGTGAAGCGGAGGAGAATCCGATGCGTGCTGATTGTCGAGCCAGGTGGGACGTTGATGCTGATGCCGGCGAGGTCGGGGCCTGGTACGGAGATCATGGCGCCGAGCTGTCCATGATGCCGATGGAGCTGGTCGAGCAGGTGGCGCACACGGTCCCCGGGGGCTCGGCCATCGAGGGTCACGCCCTGGTCGCGGAGCTGGCCGACTGCCTGTCCGGCCAACTGAATGCTCTGGCGCCTGGTGTCGTTCGAGCAGAATTGTCTGCCGCTGACAGGTGGTCGCCGAGCGAGCTGGATGACGATCACGCGAATCGTGCCCGCCTGACGTGGCTGGCATGTCAGGAGTTTCGCGACCTGTGGGATGACGCGGCGGGCTGTGCCGAGACCGGCGAGGAACCACCCAAGGACAACGACGCGATGGAGCGCGCCATGCCGACGATGAAGACCAGCCCACAGCTGGATCGGGATCTGTTGCGTGATGCCCATACCGACCTCGAGGCGGTGCGCGACATGCTCCGCGAGGGCGATAACGAGAATGCGCGGCGCGCCGTAGGCAGCCTGCTGGGCCGGATCGAGGCGCGTCAGTCGGATTGGCACAACCAGCGGCTGGGGGATTGGCAGTATCGGTATGACCAGGAGCTCGAGGCGATCCACGTCGAGAGTGCCGACGGCTACCGGGTCCGGTACCAGTTCGACGATGAGTGGTTGTGGTTCCAGTGCCCGGGACAGGACGACATGCTCCAGCGCAGCTGTCATGAGATGCGTGAGCCTGTCGAGGTGCTGAATAGGGCGGAGGAATTGCGCCAGGAGCATCTCCAGGAGGAGGCAGCCCACCGGCGCCTGTCCGGCGAGTAGCCAGGAAATGAGAAGGGGGAGCCGCCGAAGCGACTCCCCCATCCCACCAAGGGTGCCCCTTCACCAAGGAGCATCCTCACGATACCCCGCGCCCAAGGCCTAGTCGGGCGTGTTTTCCCACCATGAACGAAGAGAGGGCAGGCGCCGCAGCGTCTGCCCTCTTTGCTTCCAAGGATGAAACGCCCACCCGGCGACGTGAGGAAGGAGAGACCTCCCGGATGGGCAGATTCACGATAGCGAGCCTCCCCGACTCGCCGAACGCCACTTTTCCGACTGTGCGCTCGAAATTTCACGCTGCCGGGGTGGTGGAAGTGGTAAGCTAATCAAGTGATCGGTTGATAGCGCCACATTTAAAGGGTTATTCACGAATGTGTTCACACTTCTCCCAAGAGCGTGAACACCATTGGCGCCGCCTCACCCATGGCCTCCATCGGCCGCCCCAGAGCCACCACGACAACGAGGGCATCATGCGAACCAGCCAAAGCCCGCGCCTCACTCCGCGTCGCGTCGAGACCCTTCCCGCCAAGGATCGCCCCTACCGCGTGCCCGACACCGGCGCGCCGGCCCCGGGCCTGATGCTGGTGATCTACCCCAGTGGCCACCGTGCGTGGCTGTCGCGGCTGACGATCGCTGCCGGCCACCTGCCGCCGGCGGTACCCGGTGAGCCATTGCGCCGCCGCCCTGGTCGTCGCGTCGACGTCCAGATAGGCGCCTGGCCGGCATGGAACCTCGACGCCGCCCGGGAGCGTCATCGTGAGCATGTCGCCGCGGCCGCGCGTGGCCACGACCCCCGCCACTTGATGGCCGCCAGTGAGGTGGTCCCACTGTTCGGCGAGCTGATGCGCCGCTGGCTGGCTCACCTGGAGCGCATGGACGAGCTGGCCACGTCGACTCAGGCCGCCCATCGCCAGCGCTGGCAGGCCTACCTGTCGCGCCTCGACGGCGTGCCGGTCGACCAGCTGACGCGACAGCATATCGCCCCGGAGCTGACCCGCGCCGCCGAGCGCTCGGCGGTACAGGCCCGCGCCACGCTGTCGACGCTGCGCAGCGCCCTAGAGTGGGGGCACGGCCAGGGCTGGGTTGCCGAAAACCCGGCCAGCGGCATGCGGCCGGCCACCTATGGCGGCAAGCCAGGCCGGGCACGTGACGTGGCGTTGAGCCTCGAGGAGCTGCGCGAGGTGTGGGTCGCCCTGGACGCCGGGCGTCTGTCGACGGCCACCGTCGACGCCATTCGGCTGCTGATCCTGACCGGGGCACGCCGCGCCGAGGTCGCCGGCATGGCCGTCGAGGAGCTGGATCTCGACCGGGGAGAGTGGCGGCTGCCGGCTGAGCGCACGAAGACGAAGGAGGGAAGGGTGGTCTACTTGTGCGAGGAGGCGGTGGCGCTGCTGCGCGCCCGGCTGGCCGCCATCGGCGCCGCCTCAGGGCCGGTATTCCGTGCCGGGACCGGCGACAAGGCGTTGACGCCGGCGAGCCTGAGCCGTGCCGTCCAGCGTCTTCAGCGGCAGCCGGACCGACAGGGCAAGGGCGGGGGCGCGCTGGCCACTCTCGGCCAAGCCAAGCCGTTCACCGTCCACGACCTGCGCCGCACCTGCGCGACGCTATGGGGCGAGCATCTGGCCGCGCCGCCGCATGTCATCGAGCGCCTGCTGGGCCATGCCCCGGCCAACGCCCTGGAGGCCGTCTATCAGCGGCAGCGGTATCACGACGAGCAACGCGCCCTGGTTGCCCGCTGGGGCGCTCTGGTGCGCGACCACGTGGCCAGCGATCCCGGCGCCGCGGTGGTGCCGTTCCGGCGCGACGCCACTGCCTGATCCCACCTGTCACACCGCAATACCGAGAGCCGCCCATCGAGGCGGCTTTTTTGTGCGCACGAACCCGGAAAAACGGCCGAATCGACCATGAGGCAGCCAGGTAACGTCTAGGCGTGCTCTAGAGACAAGCCGAGCACATCGAGAGGGCAAAGGAAGGGCCGGAGTGCGTCAACACGTCCGGCCCGGGTGTTCCTCAACTGAGAGCCGGCACGCCCTGCCAGGCGTGTCACCGACGAAAGCCGGCGAGATAGCGAACCATCCCGGGCCAGGCGCTGAGCCTAGCCGCAACAGGATACCAGCGCTGTCGTCGCCGGCACAGCCGGAGACGGAACCTATGCAGAATGCAGCATCGCAGATCACCCCCGAGTACCTGCCGGACGGCGACGCGGCCCGCCTGATTGGCGTCTCGGCCGCCACCCTCAGGAACTCCCGTTCGCGCGGGACGTTGCTGGGCCATGAAGCGCCGCAGTGGGTAAAGCTGGGTCGCAAGGTGCGCTATCGCCGCCGCGACCTGCTGGAGTGGGTCGAGCATAACGCGGTCGAGTGCCGCGCCGCCCAGAGCTAGGGGGTGCGTCATGACCGTTTCAATGGATCGAGTCCTGTCCGCTGCCGAACAGGACGACGCCCGCGTGCGCCCGCCGCTGAAGATCGAGATGGCCTTGGGTTTGCTGCTCGAGGCGTACCACGAGCAGCGCTATGTGTGCGCCCTGGACGCGCTGCGTGACCACGGAGACACCTGCTGGCACAGCTCGGTCGCCGAGCTGCGTGAGAAGGGCCTGGAGTTCGTCCAGCGCGATCACCCGCATGTGCATCGCCACGGCGGCCGAGCGCTGTATCAGGACTATCGCCTGGCGGCGGGGAGCGTCGAAAAGGCCGAGATCATGCTGGCGATCTACCGGGCGGGACGCCGCGGAATCAGCCGGGCTGACGTTGAGGACGCGTGCGCCTGAATCAGGGAAGTGGCTGCCTGCCGGCGATTTTTTCGCTGGGTTCGCCCGGGCAGCCCAATCGCGACGTCGAAATGTGTCACAATGGTGAGAGTCGGGCCGGGAGAGGCCCTAGAAAAGCGAAACCCCGGAATCCTCTGAGCTTTGGCGGGCGACGAGGAAACCGGGGCTACAGACGCCGCGGAGGGCGTGAATCTGTATGCCCAGTATAACCCAACTGGCGGGGGATGACACCTGCCGTGGGCATGGGGTGCGCACATGAGCGCGACCAGCCCCGTCCCAGCACAGCTAGACCTCATCACAGAGCCGCAGCACTACCACGACGCCCAGCGCTGGGGGTGGTTCTCCGTCCTGTCGCGACAGCGACCCGACGGTGGCCGGCTGCGACAGAGCTCCTACCCGCTGAGCTACCTGCCTGACGTCACCGCCGCAGCGCCGCGCGATCGTGACACCTACATCAGTCAGGGCGAGTTCAAAAAGCCCAACAGGCGCGTGCTCAATCTGACGCGCATCGGGCTGATGTTTCTCGACATCGATCCCGTCGATGGCCACCACCTGGATTCCGACCAGTGGGCGATGCGGCTGCTGATGGCGTGTAAGGATGAAGGCATCCCGGCGCCCAGCCTGATCGTGTTCAGCGGCCGCGGCTACCACCTGAAATGGCTGCTGCAGAACCCGGTACCACGCCAGGCCCTGCCCCGCTGGAATCTGGCCCAGCGCAACCTGGTCGAGCGGTTCGCCCATCTCGGCGCCGACGCCAATGCCAAGGATGCCAGCCGCGTGCTGCGCCTCGAGGGCACGGTGAACACGCGCACGGGCGAGAACTGCCGCGTTGTCTGGCTCGACCGGGATCCCGTCGCCGGTGAGCCGGTGCGGCACGATTTCGACAGCCTGTTTGACGAGCTGGTCGATATGCCCCGGGAAGAGCTCAGGGAGACGCTCCAGCAGCGCGAGAAGGCCAACCCCAAGGGCAACCCCTTCCAGATGGTCAGGGGCGGCAAGTACGGCCTCCGCAAGCTCTCACAGCGCACCCTCGCGTGGGATCGACTCGAGGACCTCCGTAAGCTGGCCGAGATGCGCGCCGACAGCATCGAGGGGCAGCGGATGCTGTTTCTACACTGGTGCCTGAACTTCATGGC
This sequence comes from Halomonas sp. THAF12, assembly GCF_009363675.1. Classification (NCBI taxonomy): domain Bacteria; kingdom Pseudomonadati; phylum Pseudomonadota; class Gammaproteobacteria; order Oceanospirillales; family Halomonadaceae; genus Halomonas; species Halomonas sp. THAF12. The sequence continues at coordinate 16,132 of NZ_CP045402.1, forward strand.
CCTGGCCGAGCCGATCAAAGCCAACCATCTGCACTACGAAGCCAGGACGCTCGCCGCTGAGCTGGCCCCGGGCTGGTCGTATCACGACTGCGATCTGAGTACGCAGTTCGCCAAGGCGAAGGCGCACGCTCGCGGCGAGACGGTCGAATTCAACGGCCAGACATACAGCCCGCTCTACACGCCCCGCAACCAGACCCTCATCGACACATTTCAGATCACCGTCGAGGAGGAACGGAAGCTCAAGACGATCATCAGCAAAGCTGAGGCTGCCCGGAGGCACGCCGAGCGTGAGCGAGAGCGTCGTCGCAAGGCAGGGGCCGTCGATCGAGGGGAGTATCTCAAGAACATGGCCTCTTCCACAGAACAGCGCCGCCAGGTAGCACTGAAGATGCGAGACGAAGGCCTGTCACAGCGAGCCATTGCAAAGGAGCTGGGCGTCTCCCAACCCTTGGTGGCAAGACTACTGAAAGGGTGATAACAGGTCCGTGCGTATTACTTGTGGCGTAGCCTGACAGGGGATAGGCGAGGGCGTTCAGGGTCCGTGCGTATTACTGGGGGTGCGGATAATCCGCACTTGGGCTCACGCGCGCGCGTCTACCATCGTCATCGATCGCGACTGACTTGGAGACGCCATGCCTGCCCCGACTTCCTCCGATGCTTCATCACCGACGACCGCAGATGTCGTTGCTTACAACCGTGCGGTCGGCGCCCGGGTCCGAGAAGCCCGGCAGCTCGCTGGTCTCAACCAGGCTGACCTTTGCCGCGCCGTTGGCATCGGTCGCGATGTCCTGACCCGCGTAGAGTCCGGTACCGATATCGAAGGTGGTGCCGCGCCCTGGATGCTCCAGCGGATCGCCGTCGTCTGCTGCGTCAAAGCCGATTTCCTGCTGGGCCTCACTGAAGAGTCCGAGCCCGACGAGCCGGGTCCGACCTGGAAGGAGATGGCCTGGCTGTCTCACCAGCGTGCGTGTCGGGAGAGAGAGCGGCACGTCGAGGACCTGGTCGTTCGTGATGCCCATCTCGCCGAGTTCCGCGAGCTCGCTGCCGAGGTCGACGCCGGGATTGATGCTGTCCAGATCGCCCTGGAGCGCGTGGCCGAGCTGAACCCCGACGAGTGGGAAGACCTCCGGGCCGGTGCTCGCTTGGTCAGCACCATCGATTCTCTGCGCTCCTCAGTCGGTGTGCTCAGCCGCCGCTCCAGCGTCTACGTCGACCGCCAGGTGATCGATGCTGCACCGGAGACGTTGCTCGACCTCGAGATTGCCGCCGCCTGACCACTGCCCAGTGGTAGACCCCGCCCGGGTCTGCGACTCGTCGCCGAGACCACCACTCCAACCTGCCCCCAGCCCCGCCTTCGTGCGGGGCTTCGTGTTTCTGGCCCCTTCCTTTTCCGGATGCGGAAAACTGGCCGTCGGGGCCCTCTCCGCGTGGGTCATTGTCGTCATAACGATCATTTCGATCATTCAGGCGACGAGGAATTGCCCATGACGACAACCAGTGAGGCTGAGGCCCGGAAGGCCAGGCGGGAGGCGATCATCAACGCCGCCTACGGCATAGAGCCCTCCTTGATACTGCTGCGCCCCAGTGAGGCCGCCGACATCCTCAGCGTGTCCCTATCACTGCTCGCCAATGCGCGCAGCACCGGCCGCATGCTGGGTCGCCCCGCTCCTCCCTACCTCCAGCTGGACACGACCGTTCGCTATCGCCTTTCCGACCTCACTGAGTGGCTGGAAACCGCCCTGAAGGATGCCACTCGCACGCCGGGCGCCCAGCCCGTTACCCAAGGAGCCCAAGCCCATGCCTAACCCCAATCACGAGTGCGCCGCCGTCGAGACCGAACTGCGTGAATCCATGGAGCAAGCCGCCGAGGAACTCGTCGCTTCGATGAACGGCGGTGAGTTGACCGAGAGCGCCAAACATCGAGCCCACGCGGCCGTAGAGCTCGCTATCGGAATGCTGCATCCGGTCCCCGCCGAATCACCGGCGCCGATGACTCAGCACGAGGCTATGGCGGCCAGCGTCGAAGCATTCGACGGCGAGCGCCGGGATCAGGCAGTGAGCCACGCCAACCACTGCATCGACTCCGTTCTCGAGGAGCTGCGCAATGTGGCTCTGGGCGATGCTCTGAGCCCAGGGAGGGCCTTCCTGCTGGTGAACGCTCTGGAGAGCGCTGGCGATAGCCTGGAGGACGTCCTGGCAGGGATTTACGGCTGATGGCCACCTCGATCGGCAGCGTCAAAGGCAGCTCGCAGGAGCTTCGCTCCCGGTTCGGCGAGGACGCCCGGCAGCGGCGCGCGGCAGCGAACATCCTGGATCCGAGCGAGGTTCGGGGCGACTACGACGCCGGGCGGATGATGGAAACCACGCTCGGCGGCGAGGCGCGGCCGATCACCAACGAGGACTTGGCCGCATTCCGGCAGAACGCGCGCACCGCCGGCCGTCGTTTCAAGGGCGGCATCACGGTGCGCCAGGTCGTCGACTTGAGCCTGAGCAAAGACCGGAAGCGCGCTCGCACGGAGATTCCCTCCGCGGTGCCTGCCTCGTCTCGCCAGGTGAAGGGTGGGGCCCTCGAGACCCGATTCATGACGAGCTCGAGCCCGCAGAGCAAGCACGCTCGGCACCAGGTGATCGTCGAGTTCGTCGATTTCGAGGGCCTGGTCGCCAACGGCAGCCTGAGTCCGCGCAAGGCCGCGCGGGAGCTGGCCCGGGGCAGCATCCGCTTCGACTGCACATGCGAGCACCACCGCTACCGGCGTCGGTACATCGCCACCATCGGGCGCTACAACGCCGGCCGCCCGGAGACCGGCTACCCGAAAATCACTAACCCCGACTTGTCAGGCGTGGCCTGTAAGCACGTGCTGCGCGTCATGTCCGAGATCGAGGGCGGCAGCGCCGTCCAGATGTTCCTCGCCCGGGCCATCGAGAAAGCTCGCGGCGGCGGCACCGCGGTTCAGCGCACGTCGCAGAAGTCCGCCGACCGTCAGGCCCAAAAGCAAGATAGCCGCCCCATGGCGGCCAACGCCCAAGAAACCGGCGACCGCGATTTCGACCGCTCCCGGCGCGCCCTGCGCAAGGCCGCGAAGGCGGCTTCTGCCACCACCACCCAGCCCAAGCGCACAGCGAAGGGAAGCCGCGCCGCTGCCGCGCTGGGAGGCAATGCCGGCGCCCGCGACAAACTGCTGGCCGCCGCCCGGGATCTGGGCATCTCGCCCGACCAGGCCGCCAAGCTGCTGGCCGCCGCCGCCAAGGACCAGTCATGACGCCCCGCGACCCACTACAGCGCGACCGCCTCGAGGAGCGGCTCCACCGCCAGGCCATGAGCGGCGACCGTGCCGCGTTCCTGCGCCTGCGTGGCCTACGCCGCCTGTGGCGCGCGCTCGACGCCAAGAAGACCGCCAAGGAGAACCGCCATGGCTGATGCCACGCCGATCCAGATGATCCATCCCGACCTCGACCCGATCACCGTCATCGACGATGCCGACCAGGTGCTGGAACAGCTGCGCCACGGCGTCGAGATGAGCCGCCGCGAGGCCTGTGTCGTGCGCGAGGCGCTGAACGTGACCCGCCAGCGCCTCGGCACCACGGGCCACATCGACCACAGCCTCGCCGGCCTGATGGACGAGCTGCGCCTCACGGCGCTGGGCAATCCGCTGACGCCCGATCGCGCGCTCGCCCTCGTCAGCACCCTCGAGGACTCCGCCGGCGCCATGGGCGGCCGTCACCGGCCGAAGAATCAGGGCGTCCTGCGCCGCCTGATCCACGAGTAAGACCCGCAATCCGAAGGAGAGAGATCCATGACCGACACCAACCTGATCGATCAGGCCCGCCGCCTCGACGCCCTCAACTCGCCCGAGTTCACGGAGTGGCTGGGACTGACCCGCCAGGCCGACCGCCTGCGCCGTGACCTGAGCAATGTCCGTGCCCAGGGCCGATTCACTGCCGCCGTCGCTGAGCACGGCAGCTCCTCGGACGCTGTGCGTGCCGTCCAGTTCGAGGTCGACGCGCTGGCCCAGCGCCTTCATGAGGCCACCGTGGCCGGCTCAGATGCCGAGCAGGACCGCCGCGAGCTGAAAGAGATGCTGAACCCCGTCACCACCCGTCTGATCACCCGTGGCCGCCAGCTGCGCGAGCGCAAACAGGCCCTGGAGGGCGATTACCGTGGCAACGGACTCATCGAGCGCGCCCGCACTGCCCGCGAGAAGGCCATCGGCGATCTGGTGGAGGCCGGGCTGCCGCGCCAGATGGCGCATCGCCAGGCGAAACCGACCGTGTCCGACATCGAGGCTCTGGAGCAGGAGCTGACCGAGATCCCGGGCGAGATCGAGCGCAACCAGGATCAGCTGACCAGCTACGTGGCTCGAGTGGAGCTCTACCTGGCCGACACCGCCCACGATGACGAGGAGGAGGCCGCGTAAGCGGCCCCGCCGACGGGAGAGAACGATGGCTGACAACAACGTGACGCCGCTGCCGTCTGAGCTCCACGCCTCCGCCTGTCAGGCCGTGGACGAGGCGCTGGCTGAGCTGGCCACCATGCCGGCCGCCGTGCGCTATCGGGTCGACCTGGAGCGGTTCGGTACTCCAGAACAGGCGCTCAAGGCGGTGGCGGTGCGTGCCCGGGATGCGCAGGCCCTGTTAGAGGCTGCCAAGGCGGCCGCACGAGAGGAGGGCTGATATGGACACCATGGTGGTGACCGCCGCAGCGCCGATGAGAGAGGTCGGCTCGCTGTGGGACGGGCTCAACCCCAACCTGATTGCCTCGATCTACGAGGTGGATCATCACGGCGATCCGGTGAGCGACGTTGCCCCGATTCTGCGCTGTCCGTTCGTCGACGACGCGAACCTGGAGATGACCTTCAACTGGCAGTCGCCATTCGAGAATAGTGGCGCTGGCTCACTGACACCCAGCCTCAGCGCAATGCTGCAGTCTGGCATGGTCCAACCCATCATCGAGAACGTCCGTGGCGTGCTGTCCAGCGATGAGCGGAAGAAGTTCGATGAGTCTACGCCTGGTGGGGGCTGGGCGGACCAGACAGCCGCTGCCGCCGAGCATGCGCGCGGGCGCACGGGGATCACCAAGCTCAACAGCACGCAGGTGTTCACCGGCATGGCGCCCATCAAGTTGGACGTGACGCTCATGCTGCGTGCCTGGCGAGATCCTCAAGCGGAGGTCGAGGATGCCCTCAACCTGCTGATGGACTGGGCAATGCCGAGATACCTGGCTCCCGAGGGGACGCTGCTGACCGCGGCGATGGAGTGGGCGGGAAGCGACAACAAAACGGCGACGAGCCTGGTCGAGGCCGCGCTCCCCTCAACGGCGCCGGCCCTGCTGGCGGTCAAGTACAAGCAGAGGACGTTCGCCCCGCTGGTGATCGAGAGCATCGGTGTACCGCTCAACTCCCCGTCCGACAGCGCTGGGCGCTTTGTGCAACTTCAGCTGCCGGTGACGTTCGCCACCCTGACGGCGTGGGATGGAGCTGGCTGGGAGGGTGCGCAGCCGCCCAACGGCTTCAACGTGAACCACGGCGGCCTGTACGGGAATGTGCAGGGTTTGCCGAGTTATTGAGGTGGTTTCTCGTGAGGTTTTCGGCGGTGGTTTTCGAGGTTTCCGAAAACCGCCGGATAACCCGCGTCGGAAACCATAGACTTCGCTGCCGAAGCGACTATTGGCGGGGGATGGCGAGGCAGAAGCAGGACGCCGGCTTGACCCTTATGCGGGGCGGGGCATTTCACCCTTATGCAACCCACATGACGCACGGAGAATTTCAATGCCGAAAACCACGGAAACCCTGATGGGCGAGATCGACGCCGATGCCCTCGGAAAGCCCCTGCCGAGGCCGATCAAGAAGGCCATCAATCAGATCGCTTATGCCAGGGCGCGCGCGTACCAGACCCAGCTGGCGGAACAGCTGAAGGTGGAAGCGAGGGAGATGCTGTCGGATGGGAAGTCGCCGACGGCAGTGATACAGGAGCTGGCCGAGAGGGATGCATGAGAGGTTCTAACGGCTCCGGAGCTCACAGCCTGACGGCGTGTTGTGGGAGGCCGGTTTTACAACGCGCGCTTGTCGCCGGCGCCATGTCGTGACACGACCATGGGAGGCCCACCAACGAACGTGAGGCCTACCCCATGCGTGAACGCCTTGAGCTTGCCCGCCTCTTCCTGGAGCTGCTGACCGTGATGCTGGATATCGTCCAGCGCCTGGCCGAGTGGTGGCCGCCGTGCTGCTTGTGACGGCCGCCCTGGTCGTGTCTGGACAGCGCGGGCCCCCTGGTGTGAACTGCCCGGAAACCACCAGGGAGGGAGCGATGATCGACTTCGCCGCGCTCATCAGCAGCACCAAGGCAGCGCTCGATATGGCCAGGTCGGCCAAGGATGTCAGCGACCAGCACCAGGCACATGCTGCCGTTATCGGAGTCATGGAGCAGTTGGCAGAGGTGCACTCCAAGCTGGCTGACACCCAAGCCGAGTACCAGTCGCTCCTCGAGGAGGTCGAGCGCCTGAGGGGAGAGCTCGACAACAAGGCCCGATTCGATGATTACCGCATGGAGAAGACGCCGATGGGCGGCTACATCCTGCCCCTAAGGGATGAGTGCGTCACCGATGACCGGCCGCCCCATGCGATCTGCCATCCGTGCCAGGAAGACGGCCGCTTGTCGGTGCTGACGGAGACGGAATACCGATATGTGTGCCCGTCGTGCCAATACACCGCCGGTAAGAAGCCCAATCCGCGCTTCAATCGTCGGCGCGGTGGTCGGGTGGTCCACCCGGGCTTCTCATAGCCCGAAAGCGGAAATGGTGCGATGCACAAAAATCAAGATTACGCGGCTTATCTTGATTTTCATGGTCTAGAAAAATCAACAACTTACGCGAGTCGAGATTATCCCGCATTCAGGCCGTCTGGGCGTGCCTCAGATGGGAGTAACTCGCAGGCGAGGCGGG